>DASPXQ010000021.1:0-2201 GCA_035637195.1 Thermoplasmata archaeon
CGATGCGGAGCAACGTCTCACACCGACGGAAGAGTCCCTCAGGGCCGTCGTTGGCAGCGAGCTGCGTCGGCAATCGGTCGCGCAATGCGTCCCGCACCGCGGAGGTGACGGCCTCCGAATCGTCGCGCACCCGCAACGCCCACAACGGCCGGGTCCAGATGCGCTCGCCGAGCCAGGCGATGGGGCCGAAGGCGGCGACCGCGAGGAAGACGACCACGAGGACCGCCTGGCCGATCGCACCGGCGGCGATGGATGCCATCCACAGGACGGCCGAGAGGAGCAAGAACAGGATGACCGTGCTGCCGGGGATCCAGCGCCGCCAAGCGGGCGCGGGCCCGGACGCGCCGATAGACATCCGCCTCACTTGAGCCGGATCGTCTCGAGGTTCATCGGCGCCCGCGTCTCGAGGCCGAACTTCTTGTACAGCCCCGACGCCAAGTCGGAGCACTTGAACTCCTCGCCGTGGTTCACGATAACCCGCTCGGGTCGCGGCTCCATCGTGCCGACGTAGTTCAGGAGCTGCAGGCGATCCGAGTGGCCCGAGAAGCCGTCGATCGTCTCGACGTCCAGCTTGATCGGGAGGGTGAGCGGCTGCCCCCGGTCCGTCAGCGTGATCTCGCGCGCCTCCCGCTGGATCCGCCGGCCGAGCGAGCCTTCGGACTGGAACCCGACGAACAAGAGGGCGTGGAGCGGGTTGTCCGCCCACGACTTGAAGTACTCCAGCACGGGGCCGCCCGACATCATGCCCGACGTCGCGAGCACGATGCACGGCTCGACGTCGTCGCAGATGTTCGACCGCATGTCCGACGTCTCGACGCGCTTGAACATCGGGGACAGGAACGGGTTCTCCCCGGTCTGGAAGATCTGCGTCCGGAGCTGGCTGTTCAGGTACTCCGGGTACGCCGTGTGGATCGCCGTCGCCTCCCAAATCATGCCGTCCAGATAGATCGGCACCTCCGGGATCTGGCGGTTGCGCATCGCGTCCTCGAGCACGAGCATGACTTCCTGGGACCGCCCGACCGCGAAGACCGGGACCAAGACCTTCCCCCCGCGGGTCAGGACTCGACGGATGACCTCCTTGAGCTGCTGCGCCGCCTCGTGCCGGGACGGCTGGATGTCGTGGTAGCCGCCGTACGTCGACTCGAGGACGAGCGTCTCGAGCCGCGGGCACTTGTTGACGGCCGGGTTGAAGAGCCACGTCTTCTCGAACTTGATGTCGCCCGACATCGCGACGTTGTACAGGCCGTCCCCGATGTGGAAGTGCGCGACCGCGGAGCCGAGGATGTGCCCGGCGTTCTGGAACGTCAACCGGACGTCCGGGGCGATGTCCGTGGTCTCGCCGTACTTGAGCGGGATCGTGTTCGCCACGGCCTTGCGGATGTTGCTCGAGTCGTACGGCGACTTGCGCGCTTCGCCCATCGCGACCTTGATGAAATCGATCTGCAGCAACGACATGAGGTCCCGCGTCGGCGGCGTCGTGTAGATCGGGCCGTCGTAGCCGTACTTGTAGAGGGCCGGCACGAGCCCGGAGTGGTCTAGATGGGCGTGGGTGATGACGACCGCATCGATCGAGCCGAGCGGCATGACCTCGGGGGCGTTCAGGTACGGCGAGCCGTTGTCTTCCGAGATCAGCACGCCGCAGTCGATCAACACCTTCGACTCCCGCGTGCTCAGCAGGGCCGCCGATCGGCCGACCTGGCGAAAGCCCCCGAGGGCCGTGATCCGAACGTAGTTCTCGCCCTGGGGGACCTCGCGCGCGAGCCGACGGCCGACTTGCTTCAAGAACGCCTGGCGTTCGTCGTTGATCGTCCGAAGGTACTGGCGGATCTCCTCGACCGTCTTCGAGGGGATCGGCGGCGTGCGCACGACCTTGGGCGCCCATCCGATTCGCTTCTTGATCTCGTTCAGGACGGACCCGTGGCGGCCGATCACCATGCCGGGCGCGAGCGCCTCGATCGTGACCTCGCCGGTCTCCGTCTCGAAGTAGATGCCGGTGATCTGCGCTTCTGGCGGGATGACTTCGCGGATGATTTTTTCCGCCTCCTCTTGAGATGCGAGGAGCGACGGATCCGGTCGCACGACGATGCGGCGGCGTAGCTGCTGGGCGATCTGGCGGACCAGGTCGTTCGACTCTGCGAAGACCTCCATGTTCTTCGTGTAGATCACGATCGTGGGGCCTTCGAAGTCGACTTGCGTGATTT
>DASPXQ010000022.1:0-2080 GCA_035637195.1 Thermoplasmata archaeon
GTCCGCAAGACGCGGAGGGGTTCCGGGACCGGCTCGACGCCCCACTCCGGTGGGCGGCGGAGACGGACCATCGGTCGCTCAACCGCGGGTGATATATAACGTGTTGGCGGGTCGCCGTTCGCTTATCCGGTTGATCCCGCCGCCTTGCCGAACTTCGCGTGCGAATGCCGGAGCGCGCTGACCAGCGGCAGTTCCTTGCCGGCGAGGAAGTTCATGAGGGCGCCTCCGCCCGTGCTCACGTGGTCGATCGCGTCCTGGATGCCGAGTTGCTCGACGGCGGCGACCGTGTGCCCTCCGCCGACGACGGAGAAGCCGTCCGCCTCGGCGACGGCGGTCAGGAGCTCCCGCGTCCCGACGGAAAACGGCTCGAGCTCGAAGACCCCGGCGGGACCGTTGTAGAAGATCGTCTTTGCGTGGCGGATCTCGTCAACGTACCGGGCGATCGTGTCGAGGCCGATGTCGTAGATCGGAAGCTTCGCTGGAAGGGCGCGCGTCGACACGGGCTTCCCCTGTCCGTGGTCGTTCAGGACGACATCGGACGGCATCAGGATCCGACCGCGGAACGTCGACAGCAACGCCTTGCACTCGACGATCAGGGGATCGTAGTCGTCCACCTCCCTCCGCATGAATTCCGTGGTCGGCGGTCCGGGATCGATCCCCGAGGCGTCGAGGAAGAGGTTCGCGACGCCGCCCGAGGTGAGGATCTTGTCCACGATCCCCTTCTCGAGCATGTGCTTCGCGACGGCGATCGAGTCGTCCGCCTTGACGCCGCCGAGGTGGGCGAGCTTGGGCCGTGCGGGGTCTTGGACCGCCCGCGCGAGCATCGTGAGTTCCCGCTCCATCACGCGACCCGCCATGGAGGGCAGGACCTCGCAGAACCCGACGAGACTCGGCTGGGCTCGGTGGGCCGCGGCGAATGCGTCGAGCACGAAATACTCCGCGAGCGGCGCGAGACGCTGCACGATGTGTGTCGTCGCCATCTTCTCCAGCTTCGCGTCCGCGAGCGCCTCTTCCTCCGAGTAGAAGCGCGTGTTCTCCAGGACGACCACGTCGCCGACGCGCATCCCCTGGATGGCCTCGACCGCGGGCCGCCCGAACAGGCTCGGCACGAACCGGACGGGCCGGCCGAGGAGGGTGCCGATCCGCTCCGCGTGGACCTCGAGGCTCGTGAAGTCGTCCTTCCCGGGCCGGGACTGATGGGCAAGGAGCGCGACCTTCGAACGACGCAGCTCCCGGATCGTCGTCAGGTGCTCCCGGATCCGCGCGTCGTTCAGCAGCTGACCCGTCGCCGGATTGATCGGGGAATTGATGTCGACCCGGAGCAGGACCGTACGGCCCGTGAGGTCAAAATCATCCATCGTGAAGAAGTCCCGGGCCATCCGGACGGCGCTACATCCCGGCGCATAATAGTCTTTTTGCACGCGGCGGGGACGGGCCGCCGGTCGCCGGCACGCGTGTCCGTTCTCAAACAGGGAAACTAGGTTGGAACCTTTTTAGAGGGGACGAGAGGATGGTATGACCCTTCCGAGGTACCGTTACGCCCCAGGACCTCCTCCTCCCAGAGGGAAAACTCATCCGCACGACGCGGGGCGGCCCGAACGCGCTGAAGCAGCTGCTCCTCGACCTGAAGAAGTACTCCTTCTCCGGGTACGTGCGGACGGTCCGGTCGACGGGCGGGCGTCGCTCGGAAGGGATCGTCCTGCTCCGCGGCGGGAACCCGGAGGCGAGCCTCTATCAGCGCGGCGACGGGCAGGATCGAGGACGGTCCGCCCTGAAGAAAATCTGGCAGGATTCCTACGACGACGCGTGCGTCCTCGAGTTGCATGCGCGGGTGGACATGGACGGCCTCGTCCGCGAGTACGCGGATGCGGTCCTCGAGCGGCCCTCGAAGGTCGTCAAGCGGACGAAGGTCCCCCACGCCATGGGCCGCCCGGAGATCGAGAAGCAGGTGCGCGCGTGGCAGGAGAGAGGATACGACGTCTCATCCGTCGAAGCGAACCTCGAATCGGATCCGGCCGTCCTCACGGCGTCCGTCATCGCGATGCGCGAGGCGGTCAAGAAGTCGGAAGCGGTCTCGGAG
>DASPXQ010000023.1:0-2168 GCA_035637195.1 Thermoplasmata archaeon
AGGCGAAGACGATGCCGAAGCGCATCCCGCTGTACTCCGTCGTCCAGCCCTCGACGAGTTCGGCCTCCGCCTCGGGGATGTCGAACGGGACCCGCTCCATCTCGGCGATCATCGCCACGGTGAAGACGAGGAAGCCGAGGACCTGCGGGCCGAAGACGTACCACGCCGGGATCGGGAGCGTCGTGCCGCCGAGGACGATCGGCCGGTCCTGTTGCCCCACGATCACCAGGGGGTTCAGGGAGCCCGTGAAGAACACGAGCGCGATGACCGCGAGGACCGCGGGAATGGAATAGGCGAGGAGCATCGCCGCGGCGCGTAGCCCGCCGACGAGGGTGTACTTGTTGTTCGCGGACCAGCCGGCGATGAGGATCCCGAGCGGCGCGAGCGAGAACGCCGCGAGGATGAATAGGATGCCCAGGTCCAGATTCGCGACGTAGAACCCGCTGCTCCACGGCAGGACGGCGAAGACCATCAGCGTCGACGACGCGATGAGGACCGGCGAGATGTGGAACATCGCCGAGTCGGCGTTCCGCGGTGTGATGTTCTCCTTCTGGATGAGCTTGATTCCGTCCGCGAGGTTCTGCAAGTAGCCGGTCCCTCGGTGGGTCGGCCTCCGGGTGCGGTTGAAGGGCCAGAACGGGAGGGACCACACGGAAATCATGATGCCGTAGCGGTCCTGGAGGCGGCTGTACAACTTCCGCTCGACCCACATGATCGTGAAGAGGTTGATCACCGACACCCATAGCACGACGACCGTGACGACGATGAGCCACGTGACCAAGGTGATAACAAAGTCGGTGCCGAGGAAATCCCCGAGTCCGCCGAGGGGCGGGATCGGCCCGGCGAGGGCGTAGATGAGCTGTTGCACGATCCAGATGATTGCCGCCGTCAGGACCTTACAGAGACCGAACAGGTCCGGGACGAGCGGGGCGCTCACTTGTCCATCTCCCCGACGCATACGTCAACGGATCCGAGGATCGAGACGACATCGGCGAGCTTGTTCCCGCGGAGCAGCGTCGGGGTCGCGGCCATCGTGCAGAACACCGGACTGCGGATCTTGACCCGGTACGGCCGATCGTCCCCGTCCCCGATGACGTAGAAAAGGGCCTCGCCGCGGGAGTCCTCCGTCTTGGCGTACCCTTCGCCTTCGGCGCGCCGCGGGGGCTTCACGCGATACGGACCCGTCTTCGGCATCTTCTCCAGGGCCTGGAGGACGATCCGGCACGACTCCCGCAACTCGTTGAAGCGGCACACGAACCGGGCGTACGAGTCCCCCGCGCCCCCGTCGTGCCAGACCTGCGGTTCGAAGTCGATCTCCCCGTACGTCTCGTAGGGGTCGAGCCGACGAAGGTCGACATCCACGCCGCACGCCCGCAGGTTCGGGCCCGTGACGCCCCAGTTGATCGCCTCCTCCACGGTGATCTTGCCGACGCCCTCCGTCCGCATCCGGAAGACCTTCGATTCCTGGAAGATCGCCTGGTACTCATTCTCGAGCTTCTCCAGGAAGTGCTCGATGCTCCGCCGGCACATCGCCTCGAAGTTCTCCGGCAGATCGTTCCGGACTCCGCCGACGCGGGGGAAGTTCTGGTTCATCCGCGCGCCGGACATGAGCTGGATCAGGTCGAGGAAGAGCTCGCGTTCCCGGAGGGCCCACAGGAGGCCCGTGAGCAGGCCGAGGTCGGGGCCGTACGAGGCGAGCCACATCAGGTGGGAGGCGATCCGCTGCAGCTCGAGGGAAATGACGCGGATCCATTGGCCTCGCTCCGGCGTCTCGATCCCCATCATCTTCTCGACGGCGAGGCAATACGCGTGCGACCAGGTGATCGAGGAAACGTAACAGAGGCGGTCCGTCAGGACGACGTTCTTCTGGAACTCGCGGACCTCCATGATCTTCTCGTACCCGCGGTGCAGGTACCCGATCTCCGGTTTCGCGTCGACGATCGTCTCGCCGTCGACCTTCACCTTCATGTTCCAGAGCCCGTGGGTCATGGGGTGCTGAGGCCCCATGTTGATCCAGAACTCGGGCATCACTTCCCTCCGCGGAGCTTGCGCCGGCTGATGTACTGGCGGTCCACCTCCTGGGCGAACTCCTTGCGGAGCGGATGGAACTTGAAGTCCTCCGGGAGGAGGATCCGGACGAGGTTCGGGTGGCCCGTATACTCGACGCC
>DASPXQ010000024.1:0-6758 GCA_035637195.1 Thermoplasmata archaeon
CGGCGGTCATCGAGACGTCCGCTCGCGGACGATGCGCCCGTACATCCGCACGATCTCGTCCGCGCGGACCCGGCCGTCGCGGACCGTCCGGATGCGGGTGCGGATGTGGTGCACGACGGCGCGGCCCTTCCCCAGGTCCACGATCTCTCCGATCTCGAACTCCTCGTCGGGCGCCGCGAGGACCTCATGCGGCACGGTCCGGTTTCCCTTGTTGACGGAGAACTTCACGCGGACCTGGTCGATCCGCTTCGCCCAGAGCGTCGCGACCTCCCGCGCCTTCGCGCCGTCGACGCGTCGGCCCCCCGCCTCGATCGCCGTGATCGAGATGCGCGAGTCGCCGAGGTCGAGCGCCTCCCCCACGTGGACGTCTTCGTCGGGGGAGAACTCGAGCGACGTCTTCTCGGACTTGTCCAGCCACGACACCACGAGCGGCACGTCGATCGGCTTCGGCTCCCGCGTCACGACGGACGACACGAAGCCGCACGCGGAGCACTTGACGACGCCCTCGAAGACGATCTCGTCGCCCCCGCCGATCTTGCCGCGCAGCACGCGATGCGGGGCCACGGCTCCGCACTGGCCGCACGTCAGGACGAGGGCGCTCGGGGCCGCCATCACCATGTCGAACGCCGCGTCGGAGAAAGGGTTTGCGGTCCTCCGACCGGGCGACTCCCTTCGCCGCTTCCCCGCGGGCTAACATGTTAGGCCAAGGCCTTCGCGGGCCTGCGGAATCGCTCCAGGGAAAGTCGGGCGATCGTCACCGGGGCCATCGCGACCCGCACGCCGAGGCGGCCGAGCCTCGTTGCGAGTTCCTCGCCGTCCCGTGGCGGGAGGATGAACACGCTCTGTCCGATCCACACGACGCCGGGGCGGTGGATGAAACCCTTCTCATCGTGCACGAGGCCGTTTGTGTCCTCTCGGCGCCGGCCGAAGATGATGCGGCAGACGTGGACGGCCGCGGGCCGCGACGCGCCCGTCGCGTCGTACGATAGCAGCACGCGCTCTCCGTCGTAACCTTCGATCATGGGATGACCGTGTATCAATATGACGCGGCTATATAATAGCTTTACCGGGAGGGGAGCGAATGTACCGGGCCGACCGGCGGCGAAGTCGGCCTCCACGCGATCGGGGAGGCGTGGATTCTCTGGGCTAACATGTTAGCCCGAGCTCGGCAGGCTCCGGGACGCCGTCGCGGCCTCAGAACGTCCGACGCCAGCCGCACGCGCTCGCGAGCCGGCCGAATCGTCGCCGCAACGGCCCCCCGCACCGCGGACACCGCGCGCCCGCGACGAGCTTCTCGATCCACGCATCCCGTGTCTCCGGCAGGTCTGCGCGCTCCGCTTCCTCCAGGATTCGCTGGAGTTCCGGCGTCGTCGCGAGGTCCCGCAGCCCCTCGATGGGACGGAGCCGCACCGCGCGCCGGCCGAGGCTCGGGAGGCGCATCACCGCGGGAGCTGCAGCGAAGCCGAACGCGATGCCGCCGACGTGGGCCTCCCACGCGACACCCCGCGCGCCGAACAAGCTCAGCGCCATCTCCAGGATGAGGTAGCCGAGCACGACCTGCGCGATCGGCAGCGACGGCACCCCGGGGATCGGGAGGAACAGCGTGACCCGCTCCCGCGGGAACAGCCGGCCGTACGCGCCGAACGCCGCCAGGATGCCCGCGGACGCCCCCACGAGGACGGTCGAAGCGCCCGCATGCACCGCGAGGAACACGCCGGCCCCGAAGGCCCCGCCGGCGAAGAAGAGGACGGCCCAGCGCACGCCGCCGATCCGCTCCTCGAACCCCGGCGAGATCAGGATGAGCCCGAGGAGGTTGAGGAGGACGTGCGTCTCCGACGCGTGCACGAACTCGAATGTGATCCAAGTCCACGGCGCGGGCCAGACGCCGGGACCGAAGCGCAGCCCGAGGTCCCCGAGCAAGGGCGAGGCGAGGACGAACGGCCCGCCGGCGGACGCGACCTCGAGCGCGTACACGGCGAGGATCGCGACGCCGTAGACGAGGGAGACCAACGCCCGCCGCGCGAAGGCGTACGCGGTCGCGAGGACGATGACCCCGAGGGCAGCGACGGACGACGTGTCCACGCCCCTCGGAATTGACGCGCGCCCTTAAACCCGTGAGGAGTGGACGCACGCACCGGAACCCCCGCCGCCTGACGCCGAGAGGCAACGCGATGCTTCCCTGCCTTGCCCGTCACGTCAGAGGAGACGTCCGAAGCCCAGCGTGATTTCAGGAGTCGGGCGGACGCGGCGGATCGATCCGACCCCGGTCCTTCGGGGGCCTATAAACCACAAGCCTATCGCCCCCGAAAATGGGAGGCAAACCCATTTCCCCCCTTATCTCGTCGGCAAGGGGGATGCGTCGCCGCGCTTGGCGGCGTCTAGAAGCGCTGCTCTTCTCCGCCATTCTGGCAGCGCTGACGCTCTTCCCCCCGGCGGCGGCGCCCGACACGATCCCCCCGGCGACCGTGGTGGACCTCCTCGTCGCGTACGTGAACCAGACATCCGCCACGCTCCGATGGACGGCGCCCGGGGACGACGGCACGATCGGCACGGCGACGTGGTACGATTTCCGGTACACGACCGCGGGACCGATCGCGGATGCGAACTTCTACTCCGCAACGCACTACGAGCTCCCGTTCTTCCCGCACGCCCCGGGCACGACGGAGGAGGTGACGATCCCGGGATTGATCCAAGGAACGACCTACTGGTTCGCGCTCATGTCGTCGGACGAGGTGCCGAACTGGTCCGGCGCGTCGAACAGTCCGTCGGCCGTCCCGAGTCCGTCCACGAACCAGCCGCCCGTCGCGTCCGTCGTGTTTTCTCCCGCTACTCCCCAACCGCTGCAGGCGGTCACGTTCAATGCGTCCGCCTCGTACGATCCGGATGGGACGATCGCATCGTATGCGTGGACGTTCGGAGACGGGACAAACGGAAGCGGCCGCACCGTGACCCACGCGTACCCCGACGCAGGGCAGTACACCGTCACCTTGACGGTGACGGACAACGGCGGCCTGACGGCAATCCACTCGGAAACGGTGACCGTCGCCGTGACGTCGGGCGTTGCGTGGGACCTCGCCATCCTTGTCGCGATCCTCGCGGGCGGCCTCGGCGTTGCGTTCGTGGTGGCGGTCCGCCGGAGGCGCGGCGGAGAGGAGACTCCCCGGCCAGCGGCGGCCGTGGCGCCGGCGGAGCTCCGGCCGGGCCGGGCGTATCTCGCCGAAGCACCGCGGCCCCGCCCGTCCCTGAGGCTCCTGGAAAGTGTGGACGGCGGCACGCGCCCGGTCCTCGCGATCAGCCGAGCGGACTTGGATCGGGACCGTACAGGTCGCGACGGGTCGAACCTGCGTTGCTACCGGCTCGTAGACCGGGGCAGCCCCCGCGGAGAAGGTCTCCTCCCGCCCTCCTTGGAGCGAGCGGGTCTCCTCGTGGAGGAGTTCCTGGCGGCGGAGCCGCGCGGCATGGTGTTCCTCGAGGGGATCGAATTCCTGAGCGACAACAACAACTTCGCGGGCGTCCTGCGCCTCGTTCGGCTCATCGTCGATCGGGTTGTCCGGACCGACCACGTGTTCCTCGTGTCCGTCGCTCCCGGGATCCTTTCCGTCGAGGATTTACGGCGGCTGGAAACGGAGATGGAGGTCCTCCCGCCGGCCGCTTCGTGACCGGGGGCCGCATCGATCCGACGCCCGTGTTATCATGCGCGATTGCAGACGGAGAAGGCTTATGCATCGACAGGACGAGAATGCCGCGTGTCTTCCGCGTTGCCGACGTACGTCCAAGGTCTGGATGACGCGTTGGGCGGCGGCATCCCCCGGAAGCACACGGTGCTCGTCCTCGGCGGCCCGGGGACGATGAAGACGGCCCTCACGTACAGCATCTTGTGCAACAACGAGAGGCGAGGGATTCGGTCTCTGTACATCTCCCTCGAGGAGAGCATGGAGAGCATCGCGGAGAGCATGGCAGCGATGGGGTTGCGCAGCGAGCCACCGGACGAGTCCCGAGACCCGGCCATCCTGGACGTGGGCCGACTGCGGTTGGAAGTCGAGAAGGCCGGTTCATCCGGGAACTGGCTCGTCATCCTGAAGGCGCTCGCCCGCGAGGCGGTCGAGGGCAGCCATTGCGAGTTGATCGCCTTGGACTCCCTCGAGGCCCTTTACGCGTTAGTCAACCCGTCGAAGCCTCGCGAAGAGGTCTTCCAACTGTTCGGCTACTTCCGGGATCTCGGCACGACGAACATCTTCATCTCCGAACTGCCGCTCTCGGGCCCGATCCCGACCAACTACGGGGTCGAGTTCCTCTCGGATGGCATCCTCCGCCTGACCCGCTTCGAGATCCACGACACGGATGTGCAGTTGCGCCTCCAGATCGTCAAGATGCGCAAAGTCAACCACGAGACCGGCGTCTACTCTCTCCACTTCGAGCATGGCAAGTTCTTGCTTGCGAAGGCCATCGTCGAGGAAGAGCCGCGCCCGTGGTCGCAACGGCCCCGGGATCACTAGCGCGGAACCGCGGCTCCCTCGCGCCGAGACGCTCCTCGCTACGGAGCGCAGCCACCCGCCAATCACACGAACTTGTCGAGGATCCGCGCGATCTGCTCCGCGGCGTGGCCGTCCCCGAAGGACTTCGACTTCGTGCCCGCGGGGTTGAATTTCTCGATCGCGTCGAGGATGTCCTCCGGCTCCGTCCCGACGAGCGCGTTCCAGCCGTCCTCGACCGTCTCGATCCACTCCGTCTCGTCGCGGAGCGTCACGCACGGGACGCCGAAGAAGTATGCCTCTTTCTGCACGCCGCCGGAATCCGTGAGGACCTTCGACGCCCCCATCAGCAGCGCGATGAAGTCGAGGTAGTCGACGGGGTCGATCGCCTTCACGCTGGCGCGGAGCGGCTCCCAAAGCCCGAACGCTTCCAGGTTCTTCCGCGTCCTCGGATGGACCGGGAACACGATCGGTCGACGCGAGCGGCCGAACGCGCGGACGATGCCCTCGAGTACCTGCCGGTCGTCCACGTTGCCCGGTCGGTGCAGCGTCGCCAGCAGGTACTCGCCCGGCGTCACGCCGAACCGGGCCGAGACGTCGCGGGACCGCGCGGCCTGCGCGCTCTGCAGGGCGATGTCGTACATGACGTCCCCGACCAGGTGCACGCCCCGCTCGATTCCCTCGCGGGCGAGGTTGTCCACCGCCGTCTGCGTCGGGCAGAACAGGACGGTGGACAGTTGATCCGCGACGATCCGGTTGATTTCCTCCGGCATCGCGCGGTTGTAGGAGCGGAGGCCCGCTTCGACGTGGCCGAGGGGCACGCCCATCTTCGACGCGACGATCGCGCCGGCGAGCGTCGAGTTCGTGTCGCCGTACACGAGGACGAAGTCCGGCCGCTCTTTCTCAAGCACGCCCTCGAGCGCGCGGATCATCTCGGCGGTCTGCCAGGCGGCGCTCCCGCCTCCGATTCCGAGGTTGTAATCGGGGCGCGGTATGTCGAGGACCTCGAAGAAGACGTCGGACATGTTGTCGTCGTAGTGCTGGCCCGTGTGGACGAGGATCTCCTCGTTGTGCTGCCGCACTTCGCGGCTCACGGGCGCAGCCTTGATGAACTGCGGTCGCGCGCCGACGACGCTCGCGATCTTCACGGACCGTGGGAGCGAGGCGACGACATATAATCGTTCTCGTGTTTCGTCACGAGGTTGAAACTTTTATCCGGCAGGGCCGCATGCGCGCGGATGTGAAGGTCGCCGTGGTGGGCCTCGGCTACGTCGGCGTGCCCCTCGCCGCGGCCGTCGCCGCGACCCGCGCGTCCGTCGTCGGGATCGACATCGACCCGGAGAAAGTCGAGGCGGTGAACGCGGGCCGAACCCCGCTCCGCGGACGCGAGCCGGGCCTCGCGGAGCTCCTGAAGACGCAAGTCGCGAAGGGACGTCTGCGCGCGTCCCTCGACCCCGCGGACGCGTCCGATGCGGACGTCGTCGCGGTGTGCGTCGAGACGCCGATCGAGCCCGGGACCCATGACCCGGAGTACAAGGCGCTCCGAGCCGCGCTCGCGACGATCGGCCCCCACCTGAAAGACGGCGCCCTCCTGACGATCGAATCGACGCTCGCCCCGGGCACGATGGCGAAGGTCGTCCGGCCGGCGATCGAGCGCGCATCGCGCCGCAAGGCCGGCCGTGACTTCCACCTCGTCCACTGCCCCGAGCGGCTCACGGCGGGGAAGCTCCTCGTGAACCTGACGACGCTCCATCGCATCCTCGGCGCGAACGAACCGGTCGGCCTGCGCAAAGGCCTCGCCTTCTACCGTCGCTTCGTGAAGGCGGAGATCCATCCGACGGACTGGACGACCGCGGAGGTCGTCAAGACGGCGGAGAACGCGTACTGGGACGTGCAGATCGCCTTCGCCAACGAGGTCGCGCTGATCTCCGAGGAACTCGGCGTGAACGCGTACGAGGTGCGGGAGCTCGTCAACACATGCCCGTTCCGCATGATGCTCGTGCCCGGCGCCGGCGTCGGTGGCCACTGCATCCCGAAGGACCCGTGGCTCCTCGTCGGGCCCGCGGTGCAGACGAAGCCCGAGCTCATCCCGACCGCCCGCGCGGTCAACGACTTCATGCCGCTCCGGATGGCGCGGCTCGTGGAAGAAGCGCTCGCGGCGTCCGGCCGCAAGCTGAAGGGCGCCCGCGTGGCCGTGCTCGGCTTCGCATACCGCGAGAACACGGAGGACGCCCGGAACACGCCGGCCAAGGAGATGGTGCAGGAGCTCCGACGTCGCGGCGCGGA
>DASPXQ010000025.1:0-4352 GCA_035637195.1 Thermoplasmata archaeon
CGAGCGGGCGATCGCGACGATCTCTGGGAGGCTACTCGTGACGTCGCTGAGCCTCCGGCTGAAGATCCGGACGGCCTCGCCCCGGCGATGGATCTGGATGCGCGCGCCGTCGAGCTTGAACTCGATGGCCGTCACCCCACCGTGCTCCTTGAGGACCTCCTCCAGGTCTTCGGACATCTCGGCCAGCATGAGCTTCATCGGTGCCAGGAGGCGCAGGCCGCGGGACCGCAGCCCGTCCGCCCCCTCGAACCGGGCGATCTCCGCGACGAGGCCGAGGTCCCCCAGGAACATGTGCGCCGTCCGCACGGCGTCCGTGTCGACCGCGGCGGTGTCCGCGATGCCTTCGAGCATCACGCCCTCATTCACCCCGATCCGCATCTCGCCGAAGACGTTCTTCAGGAGGACCTCCCGCTCGTCTTCGGAGGCACGGCCGAGGAGGGACTCGAGGATCCGCCGGCGGACCTTCGTCGACTCGGCCCCGTGGGCCTCCGCGACCTGCGCGAAGGCGCGGGAGACATCGAGGATCGTGAGCGGGTGCGGATTCAACGTGGACTGTTTCGTCCCGGTCATCGCCTTCTTCAACGTCGCCCAGCCGACGTTCAGCGCGCGGGCGTCGGACTCCGCGAAGATCCGTCCGACGATCAGGTGGACCGCCGGGGCGACTTCGTCCCTCCGCAGCGACCGGAGGAACTCCGCTAGGAGCGCGCGCTTCTCGAGGCGCTTCGGCGTCGCCTCGAGCTTCCGAGTCAGGTCCGCGAGGCGCGCGAACGGAGTCTCATCCGGGGTCGTCGGGGTCACGGTGATTCCGGACCATCCGACGCGGCCGGTTTCAAGGTTTCGCCTTCCGCCTCCGAGGGACCGCGCAAGGCATAGAACGCGACGAGCGCGGAGATCATGAGAGCCCCCCCGGCGACCTGGACCGCGCCCAGCGTGTCGTTCGGGAAAAGGTAGAGCGCGAGGAGGATGCCCCACACGGCCGACGTCGGGAGGACCGCCCCCGTGCGCATCGCGCCGATCGCGCGAAAGGCGTAGAAGAAGAGAATGGAGAACACGCCGACCGCGCTCAGCGACAGGAGGACGAGGATTGGCAGGATGGGGAGAGGGACCTCGAGAGGCGCGCCCGCGACAAGGACGATGGGAGCGTACACGGCGGCGCCGATAAGCAGCTGGACCTCGAGGAGCGGGACGATCTTGATCCGACGCAAGAGGATCGTGCTCACCGTGTTGCTCACGCCCCAGCATGCCGCGGCGGCCACGAGCATCGCGTTCCCGATCAGGAACTCCAGGAACCGCACGTCGCCGAAACGCAGCTGGGTCGTCACGAGGAACGCGCCGGCGGCGATGCCCGCGAGGGCGACATACTCGCGCCGCGTCGCCCGCTCTCCCAGGACCGCGTACGCAAGCATGATCGTGAAGAGGGACTCGCTGTTCGACAGCAGGACGGAGTTGGCCGCCGTCGTCCGTTCGAGGCCGTAGAAGTAGAGGATCGGCCCGGCGACCGCCCCGACGACGCCGGCCACGAGGACGAGCCGCCAGTCCGATCGGGCGATCCGGACGCCCCGGAGCGAGGGCGAGAGCCCGATCCCCGGGATGAGCTGGATGAGGAACGCGATGACGAGCGGGTCGACCTCATTCAGGACGAGCTTCGAGAGGCTCGGCCAGATGCCGTACAGGACCGCCGCGAGGACGATCGCGAGGTAGCCGTACGTCCTCCGGCGGGAGCCCACGAATCACCGCGCGGACAACGTCGCGGACAATTTCAAGATTCTCTGGACGGAAGGCTTAAGGCGGCGCCGGCCGTTTTGTTTTCACCGGGCCTCCGGGGGTGCGAGGAACACCTTGGTCGATGCGCTCCGCGTGATCCAGGACGACGGGTCGACGGACCCCCGTCTCGACCCGAAGCTCCCGGAGGCGGACGCCGTCCGCATGTACCGCGGCATGATGCTCCAACGGATCCTCGACAACCGCATGCTCGCGTTGCAGCGACAAGGCCGCATCGGATTCTATGGGCCGTCGCTCGGACAGGAAGCCGCGATCATCGGGGCGGCGATGGCGATGGCGCCGGACGACTGGATCGTGCCGCAATACCGGGAGCCGGGCGCGGCGCTCGTCCGCGGCATGCCCCTGACGGAACTGCTGTGCCAGCTCATGGGGAACGCCCGCGATCCGGTGCAGGGCCGACAGATGCCCTGCCACTATGTCTACCGGAAGGGGAACTACCTCTCGATCTCGTCGCCAGTCGGCACGCAGATCCCGCATGCGGTGGGCATCGGGTGGGCAATGAAACTTCGGGGCGACCGGGCGGCGGCGCTCGTGTTCTTTGGCGACGGCGCCACGAGCACGTCGGACTTCCACGCCGCCATGAACTTCGCGGGCGTCTTCCGCACGCCGACCGTCTTCCTGTGCAACAACAACCAGTGGGCGATCTCCGTCCCCGTGGCGAGGCAGACGGCCTCGGCGACGCTCGCGCAGAAGGCCCAGGCGTACGGCTTCGACGGCGTCCGCGTAGACGGCATGGATGCGCTGGCCGTGTACGGTGCGACGCACGAGGCGGCGGAGGCGGCGCGGTCGGGACGTGGCCCCACCCTGGTCGAGGCCGTCACGTACCGACTCGGTCCCCATTCCTCGAGCGACGATCCGTCGCGGTACCGGGACGAGGCGGAGGTGGCCCGGTGGCGAGCGCGAGATCCGATCGCCCGATTTCGCCGGTACCTCGAGCACGCGGGCTGGTGGGACGAGGCCCGCGAGGCGCGCCTCGAGCAGGAGATCGGCGACGAGATCACGCGGGCGGTCCAGGAGACGGAACGCATCCCGCCTCCGCCGGTGGAGAGCCTCTTCACGGACGTCTACGCGGACGTGCCGGCGCGGCTCCGGGAGCAGCAGGACGCCCTGACGGCAGGCCTCCGGAGGTGACGGGTGGCGAAGAAAGGCCCCGCCGCACCCGCCCCCCCGCCATCCTCCAGTTCCGGCGTGATGCGGGCCCATGAGCTGTTCAAGCAAGGCCGGTGCCAGGAGGCCCTCGCGATCCTCCGGCCGCTGCTGCAGCGGAAGGACGTCGACGCGGACGTCTGCGCGCTCGCGGCCGCGTGCCTCGGCGCGGAAGGCGACTACCTCGAGGCGGCGCGGATCGACCGCATGCTCTGCGAAGCCGAGCCGCTCAACCCGCAAGGGTGGAACAGCCTGGGGTTCGACCTCTTCAACGCCGGCGACATCGAGGGCGCGCTCGAGGCGTTTCAGCGGGCGGTGAAGCTCGAGCCGGGGAGGGCGAGCGCGCACTACAACATCGCCCGCATCGCCGCGCGGATGGGCGACAAGTCCAAGGCAATCGAGCACTTCGCCCGGGCCGTGGAGCTGCAGGCGGACTACCAGGACCGCCTCGACGAGGACCCGGACCTCCGGCCCTTCAAGGACGATCCCGAGATGTTGGGCCGGTTGCCCGGCGCGGCGGCGAGCGAGGATCCCTACGCCGAATACTACCAGCCGAGGTCATGAGCGATGCCCGCGATGACGATGGTCCAGGCGATCAACAACGCGCTCCGCGAGGAGATGCGACGCGACGATCGGGTCGTCGTCCTCGGCGAGGACGTCGGCCGCAACGGCGGCGTCTTCCGGTGCACGGAGGGCCTCGTCGACGAGTTCCCGGAGCGGGTGTTCGACACGCCGCTCTCGGAGGGAGGCATCATCGGCACCTCGATCGGCATGGCCCTGTATGGTCTGAGACCGGTGCCCGAGATCCAGTTCTTGGACTTCATCTACTCCGGATTCGACCAGATCGTCTCCGAGGCCGCGAAGATGCGGTACCGGTCCGGCGGCCAGTTCACCGTCCCGATGACGATCCGCGCGCCGTACGGCGGCGGCATCCGCGGCGGGCATTACCATAGCCAGTCGAGCGAGGCGTACTTCTGTCACACGGCCGGACTGAAGGTCGTCACGCCGTCGACCCCTCTCGAGGCGAAGGGCCTCCTCACGTCCTCGATCCGGGATCCGGACCCCGTGATGTTCCTCGAGCCGAAGAAGCTCTACCGGGCGTTCCGCGAGGAGGTCCCGGAGGGCGAGGTCACGGTGCCGATCGGCCAGGCCGCGGTGCGCCGTGCGGGCAAGGACGTCACGCTCATCGCATACGGCTCCATGGCGCAGGTCTGCCTCGAGGCCGCGACGAAGGCGGCCGAGAAAGGCGTCGAGGCCGAGGTGATCGACGTGCGGACGCTCGTGCCCCTCGACGAGCCGGCCCTCCTGGCGAGCGTCAAGAAGACGGGACGCGCGGTGATCGTGAACGAGGCGCCGCGGACGGGCAACTACGGCGGCGAGATCAGCGCGATCCTCGCCGAGAAGGCGATCGAGTACCTGCGCGG
>DASPXQ010000026.1:0-14389 GCA_035637195.1 Thermoplasmata archaeon
GAGCAGGACGCCGATCGTCACCCCGCCCACGAGGCTCCCCCACATCTTCCCCGGGCCGCCGAGGACCACGATCACGAAACTGATCGGCGCGTACGTGAGGCCGATCAGGGGCGTGATCCCGGCGCGGAGGTAGACCGTGAGGAAGGCCCCGCCGGCCATCGTCATCGCGAAGCCGATCCCCGTCGCGATCGCTGCGACCGCGGTGGGGTTGACGCCCATGAGCTTCGCCGCGACAATGTCCTGGCCGTACGCGCGGATCGCGTTGCCCAGGTACGTCCGGGTCAGGAAGAGGTGCGAGACGACGATGATCCCCAGGGACGCGAGCCCGACGTACACTCCGCCGAGCGGGACGCTGAG
The DNA here is from genome assembly GCA_035637195.1 of Thermoplasmata archaeon. Taxonomy (GTDB): domain Archaea; phylum Thermoplasmatota; class Thermoplasmata; order RBG-16-68-12; family RBG-16-68-12; genus RBG-16-68-12. The sequence continues at coordinate 358 of DASPXQ010000026.1, forward strand.
CCCGCCGAGGACGACGTTCCCGGGGTTGTACCGGAGGCCGACGGGGTACCGGAACGCGAGGGTCCCCACGTTCACGATGGCCAGGCCGAGGCCAAATGTGGCCACGAGGGTGACGAGCTCCGTCTGGAGCCCGATCTGCTCCTTGCCCCGGAGCTCTCGGTGGAGGAAGGCGAAGTAGAAGGCGACGCCGACCCCGAGCCCGAGGGCCGCGTCGATGAGGGACGCGGTCAGCGGGTCGAGGCCCCAGGCCAGGTTCAGGAAGTACGCGCCGTACGCCCCGAGCATGATGAACTCGCCGTGGGCCGCGTTCACGACCTTCGTGACTCCCCAGATCAGGTTGAGGCCGTGCGCGATTGCGGCAAAGACGAAGCCGAGGAGGACCCCGTAGACAAGGGACGCAACGACGGTCCCGATGTCGGCCATGTCGCTCCCGAGGTCGCGTTCAACTGCCCGTGTACGGGTATTGTAACGGCGACACGGCGACCGCCGTCGGCCAGACGACCTTCAAGGCTGCCGCCTGCCACTGATCGACAATCATCTCGTGGGCAACCTGGAGTCCGGTGGAGTCCACCTGGAACTTCCCGAAGAACGTCATCAGCTTCATCGAGGCGAGCTCGGCCCGAACTTGGGTTGTGTTCAGGCTGTTCGCGGCCTCGATCGCGTGGGCGAGGACGAAGATCGACGCAGCCGCTTCCGCGGAGTGGTATGTCGGCGTCGCGCCGCTCGTCATGCTCCCGTAGAGGGACGTGAACTCCGCGCCGGTCGGCCCGTACCAGTCGAAGCCCGCAGCGGAGGCCATCGCGGATGTAAAGACGACGCTCGTCTCCCACTGAGAGGGCCCCGTGACGTTGTTCGAGACGCCCGGTAGCTGTGCCTGGAAGCTCGGCTCCGTGACCGCGACGAGGAGCGAGATCAGCTTCGGGGTCCAGCCCACGCCGGCAAGCTGCTGCATCAAGAGCACGCCATCCGTGAAGTGCCCCCCACCCAGGAGGTCGTCGGCGGCCAGGTTCTTCGCCGCCGTCAGCTGGGTCGACAGGTCCGTGACGGTCGTCGGGTAGCTCTGGTCGTACACGACAGTGAGGCCGATGGACCGCGCGTACGCCGCGCCGGACGAACCCGCGATACTCGAGAAGGAGTCGCTCGCATATAGGAACGCGAGGTTGTCCGTCGGATGGTTCGCCTTAATGAAGTCGATCGCCCCGCGCAGGTACACTGACGCCGGGCTGAGGACTCCGACGAAGTTCTGGTAGCCCTGTTGATAGATCGTGTTCGACGCCCCTCCGTGGGACAGCATGACGCGTCCGTACTGGTCGGCGATCGGGGCTGCCGCAGAGGTCAGCCCGCTGCTGTACGGCGCGAGGAGGAACTGCGCGTTGTCTTGGGTCACGATCTGGGTGTACGTCGGAACGATATTCGCGGACTGGCTCTGGTCGTCCACGTAATCCAGGTCGAACTGGTAGGACACCCCTCCCGCGGTCACGCCGCCGTGGGCGTTCACCCACGCCTGCGCGGCGAGGATTCCATTCAACGAGTTCGTCCCCTCGACGGTGAACGTCCCGGTCTTGGAGATTGTGAAGCCGATCTTGATCGTCCCGGTCGGCGTTGGCTGGCTCAGGTAGTAGACGGCGGCTGCTGCAATCGCGACGAGTATGAGGATGGCGACAACGATCGCAATGATCTTTCCGCGGCCTGCCTTCGGCGCGGAAGGGGCCGTCTCTGCTCCGCTTGCTTGTGACATTCTCCCTACCCCACCGGCCGGACGAATGCGAGGATGGCTTAAGGCATTTCCGCTCCGCACTGCCACTCGAGGTGACGAAAAACTCAACTCTGCACCCGCCCTCCTAGCCGCGGTGAAGCCCCGGAACCGGGATGCGTTTCTCATCCTGCTGGCGAGCGTCCTCTGGGGCACCTCGTTCCCCGGGAGCAAGCTGACGCTCGGCACGGTCGACCCGCTCTTCCTGACGTTCGCGCGGATGGCGCTCGGCGCGCTCCTCGGGCTCGTGGTGCTGGCGGCCATGCGTCGGCTCGATCTGCGGGTGTTCCGAGAGCCCCTCGTCTGGATCCTCGGTGCGATCAACGCGGTCGGATTCGATCTCCAGAACGAGGGGATCCTCTTGACGACCGCGACGAAGACCGCCCTCCTGGTCAACGTGAACGTGGTCATCATCCCGGCCCTGATGGTCGTCTTCTTCCGAGAGACGATGACCCGAACGAAGGTCGCCGGGATCCTGATCGGGACCTTCGGCGTCGTCGTGATTGCGACGAAGCTCGATCCCGCGTCCCTCGCAGGCGGGCAGTTCGCAGGCGACCTCCTCGTGTTCGTCGCGGGCGTCGTGTGGGGCTTCTACGTCGTCGGCGCCAAGAGGATGGTGGACCGGGGCGGGGACTGCGTCGCGCTGGCTGCGGGAATCCTCTCAACCACCGCGCTCCTCGCTGCCATTCCCCTGTTTTTCGTGGGATGGCCTCTCCCGACGAGCGAGAGCGGCTGGCTAGGCATCGTCTACCTGGGCCTGGTCCCGACTTTCACGCCGCTGATGCTGTACGTCGCGAGCATGCGCACGATATCTCCCACCATCTCAGGCATCCTGATTCTCCTGGAGGTGGTCGTCGCGGCCGTCCTCTCGTTTGTGCTCCTCCAAGACGCGCTGAGCGCCTACACGGTCGCGGGTGGCGCGATGATCCTCCTCGGGGCGTTCGTCGTCACGCGCGGGACGGCGAGGATGCCGCAGCCCGCGACGGGCGGTCTCCTGCCAGTGCCGCAGGAATTGGATGGTCAGGAATCCGGGGGCAGGCCTCGGCCCTAGCGGTCCCGCGGGGACTGATGCCGGCGTCGAACAGGAAGTTGGTAGGAGGCGATCCGATTAGCCACGAGGGCCCCTGCGAAGATCGCGGTCCCGACCGTCACGACCAGAGGCCCAGCCGGCAACCCGAGGTAGTTCGCCAAAAGGATTCCCGACCCCGCGCTCACGGTCCCGGTGAGTCCGCTCAGCAGCGCGTAGGACGAGAGACTTCGGCTGACGTTCTTCATCGCCGCAGCGGGGACGACGACCAGGGCCCCGACGAGGACCGTGCCGACGATCTTGATTCCGACCGCCACGACGACGGTCACGAGGAACAGGTAGACGAAATTGACCAGGGCCACGTTGATCCCCGTCGACCGGGCGAGCTCCTCGGACAGGATGCTCAGGACGACTCGCCGATACACGAGCCGCGCGACGACGACGATGGGAGCTGAGATCCCGACCGCAAGAAGGGCGTCCACGAGCGAGACCGTCGTGATGTCGCCGAAGAGCGCCTCCAAGAGGTCAACCTCCGGGGTCAAAAGGATCCCCACGGCGAGAGCGGTGACGAATAAGACGCCGATGATCGCCTCGGGGAACAGCCTCGTCGTCTTCTCGATGTACCAGGTGAGCACCGCGGCGGAAAACAGGAACGCGAACGCTCCGAAGAACGGATTGAAGTTGAACAGAATTCCGAGAGCAAGGCCTGGCAACGCGACGTGGGAGAGCGCGTCACCGACGAGGGCCATTCTCTTCAAGACCATCAGAGACCCGATGTAGCCCCCGGCGAACCCGACGGAGATCCCCGCGACGAGGCTATACACCGTCGCGTCGGTCATCGGAATCCCCGCGATCCGAGGTCGTGCTTGTGTTCGGCGAGGCCCGAGCCGCTCCCGAAGATCTCCATCAAGAGATCCGGCTCCGAGAGGCGGCTCGGTGCCCCGAAGAATCGGACCGTCCGATTCAGAGCCAACACCGCGTCGGAATACCGAGAGGCGATGTGGATGTCGTGCGTGATCAGCAGGACCGTAATGTTGCTCTCCTTCTCCAGCCGATTCAGGGCCTCGTAAAGCATGTCTTCGCTTCCGATGTCGACGGTGGCCGTCGGCTCGTCGAAGAGGAGGACGTTCGGCCGATCGAGGACGGCCCATGCGATCAAGACGCGCTGCATCTCGCCGCCCGACAGTACATCGAGCCGCTTCCGCAAGACTCCGCCTTCAAGGCCGACCGAGGCGAGCGACTCCTCGAAGCCCGCCTCGGCTTTGAAACCAAGGAAGTCGCGGACGGTGATCGGCACATCTGTCACAGAGAAATGCTGTGGGACGTAGCCGACCCGGACTGGACCGGACCACTCGACGGTCCCCGTGTGCGGCACGAGGTCGAGGAGGACGCGAAAGAGCGTCGTCTTCCCCGCGCCGTTCGGGCCGACGATGGAGAGTGTGGTCCCTCTCCGCACATTGAAACTGACATTTTCCAAGATGGGGACTTTATCCACTCGAACCCCGAGGTTCGTGACTCGCAGGACGTCCGCGGAGCCGCCCGCGTCGTGGGGGGTACTCCGAGAAGGGGGCGGCGCGACGACCATGCTGCCGCGCCCATCGAATGTCGTTATTTAAGAATTTGTGCGCTCTTAATAACGCTCAAGTACGCGATGCGCGGTCTTAGTAGCATGCCGATCGTCAGCGTCAGCATGGACGAGTCGATTCTCCGGAACCTCGACGATGTCGCCCAGCGCCGCCGCTACCGCAGCCGAAGCGAAGCGGTCCGCGATGCCCTCCGTGAGTTCATCGATGTTACGGAATGGGGCAGGGAAGGCGGAGAGGCGTCTGTCATCCTCGCGGTCATCTACGAGAAGGGGAATCCGCGCGCGGACCTCGCAATGCTCCAGCATCGGTTCGATGAAATTCGCACGATGCTTCATACCCATGTCGATGAAGCGGATTGCTTGCAAATTTTCGTCGCCGAAGGATCGACGACGCGGCTGAAGGAGCTCATCGGGCAGCTCCGCCGAATCAAGGGAATAAAAGTGATTAAGTTCATCCAGACTGCAGCTCGCCGCTGAGCATCGTTCGAGCCGAGCCTACGCCCCTCACGTTCCGGAGGACGTTCGCGCCCGAATCACTCGACCGTGACGCTCTTCGCGAGGTTCCGCGGCTTGTCGATCGGGCAGCCCCGCATCCGGGCCGCTTCGTACGCGAAGAGTTGCAGCGCCACGCTCACGGCGACGGGGGAGAAGATCCAGGGCACGTCCGGGATCCAGATGACGTCGTCGACGGAGCGAGGCAGCTCCTTGTCCCCTTCCGTGCCGATCGCGAGGACGGGCGAGCCGCGCGCACTGACCTCGCCGACGTTGGAGCGCATTTTCTCATAGGTCGGGCCTTTGACGGAGATGGCGACGACGGGTGTGGCGGGCGACAGGAGGGCCAGCGGTCCGTGCTTCAGTTCACCCGCCGCGTACGCCTCCGCGTGGATGTACGAGATCTCCTTGAGCTTCAGCGCGCCCTCGAGGGCGACGGGGTAATTCACGTGGCGGCCGATGAAGAAGACGTCCCGCGCGCTCCCGTACTTTGAGGCGAGCGCGCGGATCTCGTCGGCTTTGTTCAACACGTACTGGACGGCCCGAGGGAGCGAGCGGAGATGATCCTTCAGCGAATCGAGTTCGTCGTAGCCGAGGGCGCCCCGATCCTGCCCGACCTTCAATGCGATGAGGTAGAGCACGACGAGCTGCGCGTAGAACGTCTTCGTTCCGGCGACGCTGATTTCGATGCCTGCGCGGGTGTAGAGCGTGAGATCCGTCTCGCGAGTGATGCTCGAGTCTAGGACGTTGGTGATGGCAAGGGTCTTGCATCCCCGCCGACGGGCCTCGCGAGCCGCTCCGAGGGTGTCGGCCGTCTCGCCGCTCTGCGAGATCAGGATGACGAGCGGCCTCTCGGAGGGGCCTTGGCTGTAGCGGTACTCCGACGCCAGCTCCGCGGACGCGGGGATGCGCGCGATCTCCTCGAGGATGTACTTGCCGACGAGCGCGGCGTGGTAGGAGGTCCCGCACGCGACGAGCTTCACGCTCGTCACGCCTTCGGATAGGAACCCGTCGACCTCGAGGTTCGCGAGGCGGCCCAGGAGCGTCTCTTGGATGGCCTTCGGGCCCTCGTGGATTTCCTTGAGCATGAAATGCTCGAAGCCGCCTTTCTCCGCGTCCTCGAGGGACCACGTGATGCGCTGCGGCTCTCGTTTCACCGCGCGCCCCTCGAGGTCCTTGAGCTCCACGCCTTTCGGAGTGATGACGACCATCTCCTTGTCCATCACGTAGAGCACGCGGTCCGTGTAACGCAGGAGTGCGGGCACGTCCGACGCGAGGAAATTCTCGTCCGGCCCGAGGCCGACGACGAGCGGGCTCTCGTTGCGGGCCCCGACGACTTTGCCCGGCTCGTCCGCGTGGACCGCCAGGATGGCGTAGGACCCGCGGACGTCGCGCAGCGCCTTGCGGACCGCCACCTCGAGGTCGCCGTCGTAGTAGGACTCGATGAGATGGACCAGGCTCTCCGTGTCCGTTTGCGACACGAACGTGTGGCCGCGCGCCTCCAGCTTCTCGCGGAGGCTCGCGAAGTTCTCGATGATCCCGTTGTGCGCGAGGGCGATCTTGCCGTGGCAGTCGACGTGCGGATGTGCATTCACCTTGGACGGCGGCCCGTGGGTCGCCCACCGGGTGTGGGCAAAGCCCGTCGTTCCCTTGAGGGGCGGCAGCTGCGCCTCGAGGTTCGCGATGAAACCTTTGTCCTTCACGACCTGGAGGGCGCTTCCGACGATGGCGACGCCCGCACTGTCGTAGCCCCGGTACTCGAGACGTTTCAGGCCGTCGAGCAAGATCGGCAGGGCGTTGCGGCGTCCCGCGTACCCGACGATCCCGCACATCTACAGGACCACCGCGCCCGAGGGGACCGTCCCGCGCAACTTCGCGCCGGACTCCACCCGCGCCCGCTCGTTCACGACCGTGCCGGGTGCGACGCTCACCCCGTTCCCGATCTCGACGTCCTCGCCGAGGAGGACGCCGATCTGCGGGACTGCGTGCCACGTCCCCTCGATGTTCACGTCGCCCGGGCCGGATGCGGCGAGGAGGCCCGCGCGCGCGACGACGCCGGAGCCGACGACCGCGTCTTGCACGACGCTCGACGGCCCCAGGATGACGTCGTCCATGAGGATCGAGTTCGCGACGGTCGTCAGGGCGCCGATGCGGACGTTCTTCCCGAGGCTCGTCGAGGGCAGGAGGACCGCGTTCGGACCGATCTCGCAGCCGGAGCCGATTGAGAGAGGACCTTGCAGGTACGCGCCCGACCGGATCACGCACCCGTCCCCGATGGACACGCGGCCGCGGATCGTGACGGAGGGTTCGATCGTCCCGGCGCGGACTTCGTGCCCTCCCTTCAGCGCGACGGCGTTGAGGCGCAGCAGGTCCCACGGATACAACGCGTCGACCCAGGTGCCCTCCGTCTTGAGCGCCGCGACCGCCGTCCGTTTCGCGAGGGCCGAGACCGCCCGCGGCAGGTCGTGCTTGCCTTCCTTCGCGAGCGCCTCGATCTCGTCGAAGATCTGCGCGTCGAGGGCGTACGCCCCCGTGTTGATCAGGTTCGAGATGATCTCCGTCGGTTTCTCCGTGATCGCGAGGAGATTCTTTCCCTGGATCGTGACGACGCCGTAGCTCTGGGGCGTCTCGCTCTCCGTGATCAGCACGGCGGGCTTCTTGCCGACCTCGAGGAGATCCGAGACGAACCGGCCGTCGACCATGTTGCTGCCGTTCAGGACGACGAACGGTTCGTCGAGATGGGCCCGCGCCTCCCCGATGGCGTGCGCCGTTCCAAGCTGCTTCGTCTGCGTGACGTAAGTGATGTGCGCGCCGAACGCCTTGCCGTCCTGGAAGTACGCCTGGATGCGCTCACGCCGGTATCCCACGACGAAGAGCAACTCGTGGACCCCGTTCTCCACGAGCGCCTGGACGACGTACTCGAGGAGCGGGCGGTTCCCGACGGGGATCATGACCTTCGGCAGCGACGCCGTGAAGGGCCCCATCCGGGCGCCTTCCCCCGCCGCGAGGATGACTGCTTTCATCGGCCGACCACCGCTCCGCGCTCCGGACGGCCGGCGGATTCACGCCGCCGGCGGCATATGCCTTGCGGGACCAGTCCACCCGCTGAGAATGCTTCTCGTTCGTGGCCTTCGCCGGGGTGCGACGGATTCTCCATGTCCACTCCGGACGTCGTGGCAGTACTAAAAGGAATACTACAACATTACGAGAACCAGTAAGAAATAATTAATAGCATTCGTCCCTTTGCATGCCGCATGGTGCGTCGCTGGCTCGTCGAGGACACCCCGCAAGGAGCGGTCGGCCGCGAAGCCGAAATCCTCGAGAAGCCCGACCGGGTCGCGCCTCTCTCCTCGCCGTTGGCGTGGCGGATCCTCCAAGAGCTCGCCCGCGCCCCCGACTACCCGAACGCCTTGGCGGCCCGCCTGAACGTCCACGAGCAGAAGGTCTACTATCACGTGCGGCGGTTGGAACGCGCGGGCCTCCTCGAGGTCCTCCGCGAGGAGTCGAAACGAGGCGCATCGGCCCGCGTCCTCGCGCCGACGGCGGAGGCGTTCGCGATCGTCCTCAAGGGACGCGGCAAGCCCGTGGCCTCCCCGCTGCTGCCGCACGCGGGGATCGTCGCGCGCTTCCTCGAGGAGTTCTCGAACGAGGGGACCTTCAACGGCTCGATCGTCGTCGGCTCGCCGTACACGCACGGACCCTTCAGCACGACGTCTCGCGATTCCCCATATGCCGTCGAACTCGGCTTCTTCCTCGGACGGCTCTTCGCGGCGCCGAAACGCCCGCTGGTCCGGCTCGACACGGAGCTGAAGGCGGCCGGTCCGGTGCGGGACCACCTGATCCTGGTCGGCGGTCCGGTCGCGAACATCATCACAATGGACCTGAATCCGCACCTCGCGGTGAATTTCGACTGGAAGCAGGTGTGGCGCATGGAGTCGTCGCGCACGAAGCGGCAGTACGCGGACGAGCAGGTCGGGCTGATCGCGAAGGTCCGAAGCCCGTGGAATCCCTCGCGGGCCGTCGTCCTGCTGGGCGGCCTGCATGCGGTCGGCACGATGGCGGCAATCCTCGGCCTCACCCAGTCCGCGGACGACGTCCTCGACGGATACAAGCCCGGAGAAGACTTCTATCGGGTCGTCGCCGGCCAGGACCGCGACGCCGACGGGCGGATCGACACCGTGTCAATCCTCGAGTGATCAGCCCAGGGCGACACTCTCGTACGGGATCTTGTCTTCGAGCCGCGCATTGGCGGCCTCGATTGCCTGGATGGCCTCCATAGCCCGCTCCTCCGGGAGGAGCAGGAGGACGTCGACGCCGCGCTCCGCCGCCTCGACCGTCGCAGGGACCGCCCCGAACTCGATCCGGGGTCGCAGGCCGAGTTCCCTCGCCGCGACGAGGCCAGCCGGATCTAAGGCGGCGACGACAAACCCTCGCGTCTCCCGCAGGAGTCGCTTCGATGCGGGCACCGTCCTTCCGCGGCTCCCGGGGGGCACTCGCGCCACGACGATCCGGCCGGGACGGAGGGTGACGATGCCTTCGAGGTTGCGGACCGCGAGGAGTTGGCCTTTCGCCGCATCGTGGGCCGCGATCCCCGTCGACGGCGACGTCCTCCCGGCGTAGCCCACGAGCAACCCGTTCTCCATGAAAAGCCCCAGGCGGTCGCCGCGGCGGACCACACCCCCAGCGAGGGCTTCCGTCGTCTCGACGACGGCCATCGCCCGTCCGGCGCGCTCGACGAATGCCCGCAGCTCGACGAAGCGGTCGTGCAGATGGTCCACGCCTCTCTTCGTGGCGCGGTACTCGCCGTTGACGAGCGTCAGGAGTCCGTCCTTCTGGAGCCCGTGCGCATATTCCGACGCCCCTTGGACCGTCATGTCCAGTCGCTCCGCGATCGTCCGAAGGCGCGTGTGGCGGTTCGTCGTGACTTCGTAGAGGAACAGCAGTCGGGTGGTCGCGCGCAGGTCTCGAAGCAGGGCCATCGGAAACGCATTCCCGCGCACTGGGAAAAGGCCGCGCCAACATTCTTAAATACTCAAGTTCATCGGACAAACATCAAGCGCAGTTGAGGAGGAGAGTCAGGTGCGGTTGACGATGGCGATCGCGGTGGGCCTCGCGTCGGCCCTCCTTGCGGTCGTGGTCCTGCCACACGTCCCCGCCCCAGGCGGATCGGCATCGATCCGGATCCTCTTCGACTTCGGGGACGGCAGCTATCTCTGGGCGAGCGAGACGATCTCCGATCCGACCGCGGTCAACGCGACGTGGCTCGCGGTCCAGCGAGCGGCGGCGGCCAACGGCGTCTCGATCGAGTCCACGTGGTACGCGTGCTGTGGCGTCGCCATCGCGGACATCGGCGGCCGGCATTCCCCGGCCGGGTTCGTCGGCCTGTACGAATGGAATGCGTCCGCCCGCACCTGGGAGTTCACATCGTCCGGAATCTCCGGGCTCGTTGTGCGGGACGGCGCGAGCATAGCTCTCTACAACGCGGGCTACGATTCCGTGACCTTCGCGGGCCGCACGCCCGTGCCGACGCCGGACCATTCGACCCCTGCCGTCGAGTTCCGGTCGGATCTCGGGAACCGCGGGCTCTCCGCATCGACCGCCCCGAACGCCGTCCGACTCGCATGGGACCGCGATACGGGCGTCCGGGAGATCGAAGCGACTCCGGCCGTGGCGTACGGGAAGGTGTTCGTCAACACGCGCGAGGAGATTCTCGCGCTCGATGAATTCAGCGGCGTCACGATCTGGAATCGATCGGCGGCCCGCGGGTTCTCGTCTCCGGCTGTCTTCGACGATTCCGTAATCGTCGGCACGTCGGACGGGACGGTCGTGCGGCTCAATGCGTCGGACGGAGGGGTGCGGTGGGAGACGCGCCTTCTCGCGGAGACCTCGTTCAGCGGCATCACGTCCTCCCCAAAGGTTGCGTACGATCGAGTCCTCATCGGGACGTTTAACGAGTCGGGAGGGCCGGGCGAGGTCGTGTCCCTCTGGGTGAGCAACGGGACCGTGGCGTGGCGGCACCCGATGGGCTCCGTGCACTATTCCTCGGTCGCGTACTCGGATGGCGTCGCATACGTCGGGATCATGGGGACCTACAACACGACGAGCCAGGTGACGTTCGACCCACCCTACGGCGTCCTCGCCCTCGACGCCTCGACCGGCGCGGAGCGGTGGTTCTTCGAGACGGGCGGCTCCGTCGCCGCATCGCCGGCCATCACGGGGTCGCGACTCATCGCGCCATCCAAGGACCGCAACGTCTACGCGATCGATCGAGCGACGGGCGCGCTCGACTGGGAGGCCGCCGTGGATGCGGGCGTGTCATCGCCCGCGGTCGTTGGGGACTCCGTGATCGTGGGCGGCGGTTCCTTCGGAACGAGTGGACGGGTGGTTTCGCTGGACGCGGCCACCGGAGACCTGCGCTGGTCGTATACGCCGAACGGTCCCGTGCAAGCGTCGGTCACGGTCGCGGACGGCAAGGCCTTCTTCGCCACGAATGCCGCCCATGGATCGATCTACGCGTTGAATGCGACGACCGGCGCCCGGGTGTGGTCGTTTGAGCCATCGCCACCGGAGTACATCCTCGCATCGCCTGTGGTCGCCGATGGGATGGTCTTCGCGCCGAGCGACAACGGCCACGTGTACGCACTCGGTCCGGTGATCCGACTCGCGGAGCCGATCTTCATCCCGGTCCTCATCGGCCTCGGCATCATCGGGCTCGCCATCGGGGCGGCCGCGGCCGTCATGTTCATGTGGAAGCGGCCCCGCGGGGGGCGCATCGGATGAACGAACGGCGTCAGGCGATTCTCTTCGCCGTGCTGCTCATTCCGGCGATCGCGAGTCTCTACGCCGCGACGCAGCTGATCCAGCCCGCTGCAGTGCAGCCGTCCCTCGTGCACGCGGTCCACCTCGAGGTGACCGGCGACGGTTGGACAATCTCCTTCGATGCAATCGTCACGGCGAACAACTCGGTGTTCTCCTTGCTCCTGGAGGCCAGCGATACGCTCGGCTTCCCGGTCGCGTACGTCCCGTATCAGATCCCGAGAGGGATGTTCGTCACTGCGATCAACGGGTCCGTGAACGGGGAAGGCGGTCGCTACTGGCAGTACTGGGTGAGCGGCGCGTACGGGGACGTCGCGGCAGACCTGAAAGCCCTGCACGACCACGACACCGTCCTTTGGATGTTCGTCTCGTCCGTGGAGGGCGGCTGAATGGGACGTGGCTGGCGCGCGACCATCGAGACGGGCCTCGGCGACGCCCGGACCCGGCTCCTCGGGAGCTTCTTGATCGTCGTCGCGGTCGTCGGGACGTACATCATGCACACGTTCGCGAACTTCGAGACGGTGTTCGTGGCGAGCCTCCTCGCCGGATCCCTCCTCGGCCGTTGGTGGACGGTTCTCGTGCCGGTGAGCTCGCTGCTCGTCCTGCAGTCCCTCGAGTGGTCGACCGGATACTCCGGCTATGCGATCGAGTCGATGGCGGCCATCTCGTTCTTCGTCATCTCGGGATTCGTGTTCGTCGCCTTCATCGGACGCCGGATTCGGCCGAGGGTCCTCTTGCGGGTCAGATCGGTCGCCCTCCTCACGACGATCAGCGTGCCGCTCACGATCACCTACGATCTGTGGACCGCGTTCGGCGAATGGTACTTCCTCACACGGCCGTTCGGAGTGGGCTTGGCGACGGTCCTGTATCTCCAGGTGCCCTTCACCCTGTACCATCTCCTGAGCTCGCTGATCTTCGTGCCGCTGTTCGGCAGCATGTTCCTCTTCCTCCGCGCGTACGGATGGCCGGCGAAAACCGAAGGCCGTGTGCCGTCGTCGGGAGAGCGCGAGTGATCAGAGGAGTTCCTCGATCTGCTCCCGCATCCGCCGGAGCTCCTCACGACGACGGCCGAGTTCCTTCTCCTCGTCTCGGATCGCGCGGTCCCGGGCCTCGAGACTGACCTTCCGAGCCTGCAGGTCCCGCTCGAGCGCTTGAAACCGCAGCCGGTCCCGCTCCGTCGCCTTGTCCTTGCCTTTCAGATCGGCGGCCATCGCCCGCACCTTCCGCGTCTGCTCCACGAGCGCCTCGCGTTCCTTCGCGATGGCCCCGGCGACGAGGGATTCGATTGCCCCTTCCTTCTGGGAGACCCGCCGGCCTTCCGACTCGAGGTTCTTCCACATCGCCTTCGCTTCCGCGCGTTCGCGAGCGAGGGCCGCGGACTCCTCCTTCAGGCGCTTCTCGCGCTGATCGACGGCCTTGGCGCGCGCGTCGAGCTCCGCCGAGGCCGCCTCGAAACGCGTCTCGCGCTGCTCGAGGTCCTCGCGGGCGCGCGCGGCCTTCTCCATGGCGGCTCGCTGCTCCTCGAGGAGCGCCTCTTCCGAGGCCATGCGCTCCTTGAGCTCGCGGCTCTTCTCCTCCGCGACCTTCTCCGCGTACTTCAGGAGACTCATCGCCTTCGACTTCAGCTCGGCCGCCTCGTCTTCGCGCGATGCAACTAGCCCGGCCTGGACCTCGATCTCCTTCGACCGCTTGCCGATGTCACCCTTGGACCTCTCCAGGGCTTTCCGCTCCTCGGCGACCCGCCGCGAGTCCGCGGCGAGGTGGTCCTTCGCGTCCTTGAGTCCTTTGTCGAGCCGATCGAGTTCCGCCTTGCGCTTTTCGATTCCCTGGGTGATCTTGTTCGACTCGATGTCGCGCTTCTCGAGCGTCGAGGCGAGCACCTTCAGTCCGTCTTCGCGGTCCGCGAGTTCGTGGCCTCGGTTCTCCATGTTCGCGGTCGTCTTCGCGAGATCTGCGAGCTTCTCCTTGAGGTCCGCTTCACGGCCGGCGAGTTCGGTGGCTCGCGCCTGTACGGACTCTTCCCGTGCGGCCAGACGCGAGTCCACGCCCTCGATTGTCTCGAGCCGTTCCGCCAACTTCTTCGCCTCCGATCGAGTGCGCTTTTCGAGAGCGGCGAGGGACGCCTTCGCGCGGGCGACTTCCTTCTGGGCGGCGACGGTCTCCTTTGCATCGGTCGCCTGGTCCCGCGCCGCGACCTCCGCCGTTTTCTTGCGGGCCTCGAGGTCTTCGAGCGCCTCGCTCAGTTCGTGTTCTCTCTGTGTGATCTCCCGGCCCCGTTGCCCGAGTCGCGCGCCGAGTTCCTGGAAGGAGGACTCCTTCGCCGCGACGTCTTTCGTCGACTTGGCGAGCACCGCTTCTC
>DASPXQ010000027.1:0-10543 GCA_035637195.1 Thermoplasmata archaeon
CCATGGAGGCGATCGCCCTCGAATCGGACGGGCAGCCTCCCCTCCACCGTGTCGATGTGTCCGAGGAACATGATGGAGGGAGGCCCCTCGCCGATCCGCGCGATGCCGTTCCCGGCGGCGTCCGCGTGCGCCGTGAAACCGAGAGACCGCGCGCTGTCGATGAACCGTTGCACGGCCCCCGCTTCGTGTCCCGAGGGACTATATTCCTCGACGAGCGCCGTCAGGATTCCGACGTCATCCATTCGTCAAGGCCCTCCCGAGCACGTCAATCGCGCGAGACCACTGCGCTTCTGGGATCACGAGCGGCGGGAGCAGTCGGACCACGCTCGATCCTCCGCCGATCGCGAGCACGCCTTCCTCTTGCATCGCCTGGAGGACCGGCGCCGACTTGCCGCGGAGCTCGATGCCGATCATGAGTCCGAGCCCTCGGACCTCGCGGACCGACGGTGCGTCGAGGGCCCGAAGGGTCGCAATCGCGTTGCCGCCGAGTCGCTCGGCGCGCTCCCACAGCCGCTCCCGCACCGTGTACTCGATTGCCGCGGAGCCTGCCGCACACGCCAGCGGGTTGCCGCCGAACGTCGAGTTGTGACTGCCCTTGAACGCGCGCTCGACATCTTGAGTCGCCAGGGTCGCGCCGATCGGCACGCCTCCCGCGAGGGACTTCGCCAGCGTGAGGAGGTCGGGCTCGACTCCCCACCGTTCGACGGCGAACAGTCGGCCCGTGCGGGCCATGCCCGTCTGGACCTCGTCCAGGATTAGAAGTGTACCCGCCTGATCGCAGATCTCGCGGGCGGCCGGCATGTATTCCGGCAACGCCACGTGGACGCCGCCTTCGCCTTGGACCGCCTCGAGGAGGACGGCGGCCGTGTCCCGGTCGACGGCCTCGCGCAGCGCGTCGATGTCGTTGAAGGGCACGTGCACGAAGCCCGGGACCAGGGGCTCGAACGGCTCCCGGAAGTCCTTCCGCCACGTCGCGCTGAGCGCCCCCATCGTCCGACCGTGGAAGCCCCGCATCGCCGCGACGATCTTCGGACGGCCCGTCGCCGCCCGGGCGAACTTGATGGCGGCCTCAACCGCTTCGGAGCCGGAGTTGCTCAGGAAGACCCGCTCCAGGTTCCGCGGCGCGACGGAGAGGAGCTTCCCGACGAACATCTCCTTCGCGGTCGTCCCGAACGCCGGGCCGACGTGGATCAGCTCCCGCGCCTGCGAGGCGATCGCCTCGACGATCGCGGGGTTGCAGTGGCCGAGGTTGCCCACGCCGAACGAGGCGCCGCAATCGATGTACTCGCGGCCGTCCTCGTCCCAGAGTGTCGCCATCGATCCGCGCACGAACGTGAGGGCGCGTTTCGGGGAACATGCGAACTCCGCGGCCCGCGCCTCGACCGTGATCACGAGATCACCGTGCCCATCCCTTCGAGCGCCCGCTCGACGGGGTCGGGCTGCCGCGAGGAGGCGATCACGACGCGGGCGACGCCGCCTTCGAGGGCTTCCTGCGCGGCGATCAGTTTCTTCTTCATCCGTCCGTACGCGAAGTCCATGAACGTTCGCAGCTGCGCCCGCGGGACCTCGGGGATGAGGGTCAACGGATTGCTGGGCTCCCGCAAGAGGCCGGGGACGTTCGTCAGGAGGATGAGGGTGTCCGCCTCCATCGCGACCGCGACCTGCGCGGCGATCCGGTCCGCGTCCGCATTGATGAGTTCGCCCCGCGCCGTGACGCCCGGAGGCGAGATGACGGGGACGTACCCCGCGTCGAACAGCAGTTGGATCAGCCCCGTGTTCACCCGTTCGACCGTCCCGGAGTAGTCGTCCTTCACGAGCAGCACGCGGCCGTTGTCGACGGAGCGGACGGCCTCCTTGCGGCGGCCCATCAGGAGGGCGCCGTCGACGCCGCTCAGGCCCACCGCGGGCGCGCCGAGCGACTGGAGCCGCGTGACGATCTCCGTGTTGAGCTTGCCCGCGAGCGCCATCGTGAAGACCTCCATCGTCTCCCGGTCCGTGTAACGCGACAGGACGCCGCTCGGCGATGTGATCCACCGGATCGGGCGCCCCAGCGCCTCCGCGAGCCGGTCGACCTCGTTCGACCCGCCGTGCACGAGGACGTAGTCCCGGCGTGGAGCGAGGTCGATCAGCACGTTGTCGAGCCCGTTCCCTTCCGCACCGCCTACCTTGACGACCAACATCGACCGACGTCACCTCAGACCGGATGCAAGCCGATGAACTCGAGCCCCATCGTCTCCGGATAGCCGGCGACGAGGTTCATGCACTGCACCGCGTTCCCCGCGGCGCCCTTCATCAGGTTGTCGAGCGCGGACACCGCGACGACGCGCCCGGCGTGCTCGTCGAGCGCGAACCCGACGTCGCAATAGTTCGTCCCGGCGAGGATCTTCGGCTCTGGGAGGCGGTAGAGGCCCGAAGCCTCCACGACGATCCGCACGAACGGCTCGGTCGCGTACGCCTGCCGATACACCCGCCACAGGTCCTTCGGCGTGACGGATTCACGGTGGAACGCATGGCAGGTGGCCAGGATGCCCCGCACGGCCTCGACCGCGTGGCAGGAGAGCGCGACCCGCACGCCGGCCTCCTGTTCGATCTCCGCCGTGTGTCGGTGGCCCGTGGCGGCGTAGAGCCGCATCACGCCGGAGCGCTCCGGGTGCTGGGACGCTAGTCCGCCGTCCGCGCCCGCCGCGGAGGAGCCGGTCTTCGCGTCGACCACGACCCGCTCGGTGTCGATGAGGCCCGCCTTCGCCAGGGGCCGGACCGCCAGGATCGCCGCGGCCGCGATGCAGCCGGGTCCGGCGATGATCGTCGCTTCCCGGATCTCGTCCCGGTGAATCTCCGGGAGGCCGTACACCGCTTTCGGCAGGAGGTCAGCCTGCGGATGATCGAGTCCGTAGTACTCCGGGTAGAGTGACGGATCCTTGAGCCGGAAGTCCGCGCTCAGATCGATGATCTTCCCCGCGCGGCCGAGGAACTCGCGCATGCGGCCCATCGACTTGCCGTGGGGCATCGCGAGGAACAGGAGATCGCACGACTCGAGGTCCGCGTGCGGCGTGAAGGTGAGGTCCGTGACCTTCCGGAGGTTCGGATGGGCCCGGCCGACGGGCTTGCCCGCCAAGGAGTCGGATGTGACTTGGGTCACCTCGACCTTCGGATGGCGAATCAGGAGGCGCAGGAGCTCTCCGCCCGTGTATCCGGACCCGCCGACGATCGCGACGTTCATCGACGGGCGACCTCCGCGACGTAGTCCACGATCTTGCCGGCGACGTCGATGCCCGTGGCCGAGGCGAGCGCCTTGAACTCGGGCGTCGGGTTCACCTCGTGCACGACGAGGCCGTCGGGGGATTCCATCAGGTCCACCGCCAAGACGCCCCCTCCGACCGCAGACGCCGCCCGCATCGCGAGCTCGGCCATCTCCGGCGTCGGCGTCAGGGCTTCCGCGATCCCGCCGCGGGACGCGTTCGTCCGCCAGTCGTCCGAGTAGCGGTACATCGCGGCGACGAGCTCGTCGCCCACGACGAACGCCCGCAGGTCGCGCTGCGGCTTGGCGACGTACTCCTGAACGTAGAAGATCGAGTGCATCGGGGAGCCGAGCGCGGTCTTGTGCTCGATGATCTGCTCCGCCTCTTCGGCATCGTCGACTTTCGCCATGAGGCGGCCCCACGACCCGATGGGCGGCTTCAGGACCGCCGGATACCCGATCTCGTCGAGGGCTTTGAGCGCGGCCTCAGGGGTCAAGGCGACGACAGTCCTCGGTGTCGGGATCCCGGCCTTGGAGAGCCGCAGGCTCGCGAGGACCTTGTCGCCGCACACCTCGACGACGTCGTACGGGTTGACGGTCGGGACGCCGTAGTGCTCGAAGAACCGCAACGCGTAGAGCGATCGGCTGTGGCTCACGCTCCGGTTCAGCACGAGGTCCGACGTGAAGCCGTTCCGCACGAGCGGGAAGGTCACGGCCTCGTCGTGGAGCCGTTCGACGGGGATGCCGCGGTTCGCGGCAGCCTCGAGGATCCATTTCTCCTCCGGCCGGATCACGGTGTAGAAGAGTCCGAGCGTGAACGTGCTACTCCCCCCAGTCCTCCGCTTCGCGAGGCGCGACGTCGACCCGAAACGGTTCGAAGGAGGTGACTTCGAGTTCGAGGCCGCAGTCGGGGCAGGGGAAGATCTCCCCCTCGATGAGCTTCGCTCGCTCGATCGCGCGGCCGCACTCCGGGCACTCCGTCATGCGGATCCCCCCTGGAGGAGGCGGTCGACGAGGTCTACGCATTCGGCGCGCTTGGAGAGCGAGTACCGTTCGAGGCCGACCGCATCGTGAGCGCGGGCGAGCTGCATCCGCACCGCGTCGGGCGAAGGTCCCCCGCGAGTCGTCCGGCGTGCGAGCGAGGTACGCACATCGAGGATCTCGGCGACGTCCTCGCCGAATCGAGGGTCGAATTGCCGCAGCGATGCGGCATCGATGGCGCCGTCGGACTTTGCAAGATATGCGGAGACGGCCTCATGGGCCTCGCGGAAGGGGGCGCCCCGCGCGACGAGATACTCGGCGAGGTCCGCGGCGAGCATTCGGGGATCCGATGCCGCTGCGAGGAGGCGAGTCTCGTCGAACTCCAACGCGGAGATGGCGGTGGTGAGCGCATCGAGCGTCGCGAGGATGTGGTCCGCGGCATCGAAGACCGGCGCCTTGTCCTCCTGGAGGTCCCGGTTGTATGCAAGCGGGAGCGATTTGAGGGTCGCCAGGAGAGATACGAGGTCCCCGATCACGCGACCCGCCTTTCCGCGGGCCAGCTCCGCCACGTCCGGGTTCCGTTTCTGCGGCATCAAACTGCTCCCCGATCCGAGGGCCGATGTCGGGCGGACGAATCCGAATTCCGCGGAGTCCCACTGCACGATCTCTTCCCCGATCGACGAGAGGTGGATCGCGAGGAGGGAGAGGTCGAACAGGAATTCCGCGAAGTAATCGCGGTCGCTCACCGCGTCGATCGAGTTCTCGAATGCCGCGGCGAAGCCGAGCGCTTGAGCGGTGATGGAGGGGTCGATCGGAAGGGTGCTCCCCGCCATGGCCCCCGCTCCGAGGGGCGAGACGTTCGCGCGGTCGTACGCATCCCCGAGGCGGCCGTAGTCCCGCGACAGACGCCAGAAGTGCGCGAGGAGGTGGTGGCCCAGCGTCACCGGTTGGGCGCGCTGGAGGTGCGTGTAGCCGGGCATCGGTGTGCCGACGTGGGCTTCCGCGAGATCGAGGAGGGCCATCTGGAGCGCGAGGATCTGCCGGTCGATCGAGACGATCGCCTCCCGGAGGAACATCCGTTCGTCGAGCGCGATCTGGTCGTTCCGGCTGCGGGCCGTGTGGACCTTCGCCCCGAGCGCATCCAGCGTCTCCGTGAGGCGGACCTCGACGTTCGTGTGGACGTCTTCGAGGTCTTCCCGCCAGGGGAACGTGCCGCTTGTGATCTCCTCGTGGATGCGGCGAAGGCCCCCGACGAGGACGCTCGATTCCTCGGCCGTGAGGATGCCGACGGCGCCGAGCATCTCGGCGTGGGCGATGCTGCCCGCCACGTCGAACCGGGCAAGCCTCCGGTCGATCGACAAGGAGGCTAGGAATGGCGCGGCCTGCGTCTTGACGTAGGACGGCGGGGCTCCGCCTGCCGCAGCGGGAGGTTGCGAGATGACCGCCATCCTCAGCTCGACCTCTTCGCGGCCTTCACGAGCTTCGCCGGCGCGGCCTTCTCGCCGACGGCCGCCCACGTGCGGGCGGGCAGACCCCAGATGTAGATGAACCCCTCCGCCATCGACTGGCGGAACCGGTCGCCCTTCGAGTACGTCGCGAGGCCGTGATCGTACATCGAGTAAGGCGATGCGCGACCGATTACCGTGGCGGATCCTTTGAATAGCTTCACCGTGACGTCGCCCGTGACGCGCGCCTGCGTCGACTCGATGAACGCGTCGAACGCCTCCCGGAGCGGCGTGAACCATAGGCCGTCGTAGATGAGGGCCGCGTAGCGCGTCGCGACAGTGCGCGAGAACTCGAGGACGTCCCGCGGCAGTACGAGGGCTTCGAGCGCCTGGTGGGCCTTCAGGAGGACCGTCGCAGCGGGACACTCGTACACCTCGCGGGACTTGATCCCGACGACGCGCGACTCCACGTGGTCGATGCGGCCGACGCCGTGGCGGCCCGCGAGCTCGTTCAGCGCGGTGATGAGCGATGCGGCGTCCATCGCGTTGCCTTGGAGCGCGACGGGCTTGCCGGCTTCGAAGTGAATCGTCACTTGCTCGGACCGGTCCGGCGCTTCCGAGGGGCTCGTCGTCCACGCGAACACTTCTTCCGGCGGCTCGATTCGCGGGTCCTCGAGGACGCCGCACTCGATCGAGCGGCCCCAGAGGTTCTCGTCCGTGCTGTACGGCGAGCCAGTGGAGACGGGAACGGGGATCCCGCGGCCGTTCGCGTAGGCGACCTCCTCGTCCCGCGTCATCGCCCACTCCCGGGCAGGTGCGATGACCTGGAGGTCCGGCGCGAGGGCCGTCGTGCAGAGGTCGAACCGCACCTGGTCGTTGCCTTTCCCGGTGCAGCCGTGTGCGATGTATCCTGCCCCTTCCCGCCGCGCGACGGCGACGAGGTGCTTTCCGATCAGCGGCCGGGCGAGGGCGGTGCTCAGCGGATACTGACCCTCGTACACCGCATTCGCCGAGAGGGCCGGGAGGATGTACTCTTCCGCGAACTCCTGTCGGGCGTCGACGACGTACGCCTTGGCCCCGAGGCGGGTCGCCTTCTCTCGGAGTGACGTGAAATCGGCGGGCTGGCCGACGTCGGCGGTCAATGCGACGACGTCGAATCCGCGGTCTTGCAGCCACCGGATCGCGACGGAGGTGTCGAGCCCCCCGGAATAGGCCAGGACGACCTTGTTTTGTGACATGTGCGACGATGCCCCATCCGTTGCGAACTGTGAGGACTCGTGGGTGTGTATTTCAATGTGTTGACATCGTTGCGTCAATCCAGGACAAAATTGTCAAATATCGGACATGCCCTCCGAGACGACGTGGCGAACGTCGCGAGGCAGGTGCGCGAGTACATCGCGAATCACCCGAGCGTCTCGGATGCGTTGAAGATGGGAATCGTGAACTACTCCGCCCTTGCCCGCAAGATCTGCAAGGAGCTGGGCATTCGCCGGGGGGAGGCGGTCCTCGCGGCCTGCCGACGGTTCCCGGTCGGAAAGCTGCGGGGGTTCAACGAGGACGCAGTACGCCGCATGCTCCAGAAGAGCCGGATCCTGACGCGCACGAAGATCGCCACGATCACGGTCGTCGAGGGCGTCGACGTCCTCCAGCGGCTCGGCGACGTCGTCGAGGAGCTCCTCGATGAGAACCGGACGTGTCGCCTCATCCAGGTGTCTCAGGGCACCGTGATCATCGTCGACGATGTCTCCGTGTCCCGGGTCACGAAGCGGCTCCGGTCCGAACAGATCCTGAACGTGACGCGAGGCCTCGTGGAGATCGCCGTGACGAGCCCGGAGACGATCGAGGAGACGCCCGGCCTGCTTGCTTTCCTGTCCGGGGCGCTCGCCTCCCGCGGGATCAACATCGTGGAGGAGATGTCGTGCTACACCGACACGATCTTCTTGCTCGATCGGGCCGACATGACGCCCGCGATGGAGATCCTCGCCCAGAACCTCCGTTGAGAGGTGCCGGGAGGCGCGACTACCGCCCGGCGGCAAGGAAGGGGTTGTCGCTGTAGTCCACCGGGATGTCGACGACCGTGGCCCCCTTCGTCTCGAGGGCCTCTTCCACGATCCCCTCCAGCTCGGACGCGCGGTCCACCCGGAAGCCTCGGACTCCGAACGCCTCCGCGACGGCCGTGAAGTCGGGGTTCCCGAACTCCGTGCCCGTCGTCCGGCCGAACTTCGCGGCCTGCTTCCACCGGATGCTCCCGAGCCCGCCGTCACGGAAGATGAGGTTCACGGTCGCCGCGCCCTCCCGTTTTGCCGTCTCGAGTTCGTGGACGCTCATCAGGAACCCGCCATCCCCGCTCAGGGTGACGACCCGCCGATTCGGATCGTGGAGCTTCGCCGCGATGCCGCCAGGCAAGGCGATGCCCATCGCCGACAGCCCGTTCGAGATGAGGACCGTGTTCGGCTTCAGCGCCCGGAAGAACCGGCCGAGCCACAACTTGTGCGCGCCCACGTCGGAGATGAGGAGGTCGTCCGGGTCCAGGATGTCGCGGAGCTGCCAGAGGACGCGCTGCGGTTTGAGTCCCTTCGTCGATCGGGTCGCCAGCTCCGAGGCCAGGCGCTTGAGGATGCTCTCTCGGAGGCGGGTTGCCCGTTCGGCGTCCCGGGGCTTCCGCACGCGCTCTCGGAGGACCCGCAACGCCTCGCGGATTTCTCCGACGACTTCGACGTCCGGGACGTAGTGCGCGGAGATCTCCGCGGGAAGGGAATCGATGTGGACGATGCGTCGGTCGCCCCGTGGGTTCCAGGTCCGAGGATCGTACTCGACGAAGTCATACCCGATGCAGATCACGAGGTCGGACTCGTCGAGTCCCGCGAGTTCGTAGTCCCGCGGCAGGACGCCGATCGTGAGGAGGCTCATCGGCGATGTCCACGGGACCGTCCCTTTCCCCATGAACGTGTGAGCGACCGGGATGCTCAGCGCCTCCGCGAACGCCGTGAGCTCCCCGGAGGCGCCGTTCCGGATCACGCCGTTCCCCGCGAGGACGATCGGCCGTTCCGACTTCTCGATCAGGACCGCGGCTCGGTCGAGGCTCGCCTTGTCCGGCGACGGATTCCGGATCCGGTCCCGCGGCAGCGGCTTCCGGTTCGCGCGCACGTCCTCCTCGGCGACGTTTTCCGGCAACTCGACGTGCGTCGATCCCGGCTTCTCGGCCTCCGCGAGCTTGAAGGCCTTCCGGACGACCTCCGTCACGGTCCCGGAATCCTCAATGCGGGCGTTCCACTTCGTGATCGGGCCGAAGAGGTCCAGGATGTCGACGTACTGGTGGGACTCGCGGTGGATCCTCGTCAGGTCCGCCTGGGCCGTGATTGCGACGAGCGGAGCGCGGTCGAGGAATGCATCCGCCACGCCGGTCACGAGGTTCGTCGAGCCGGGTCCGAGGGTCGCGAGGCAGACGCCGGCGCGGCCGGTGAGGCGGCCATAGACGTCGGCCATGAACGCTGCAGCGCCTTCGTGTCGAGTCAGGACGAAGCGGACCGAACTGTCGCGGAGCGCATCCATCAGCTCGAGGTTCTCCTCTCCCGGGATCCCGAAGGCGAAGCGGACACCTTCGTTTTCCAGACAGGAGACGAGGAGTGCGGCGGCTTTCATGCGGACCGGATTGGCGGGGGACGATTTATGGCGTGCGGGGGACACATCGCGGTCCGGAACCTATTTCTCCCGGGCCCGATTCTTCGGAGTCACGGTGACGATAGGCGCCGGCTCGGTCGTGGACACGCTCCTCCGATCGAAGGAGCCCTCGATCCAGTGGAAAACGAGAGTCCATGTCCTGGAGGAGGATCGGGACACGAAACGGGTGCGGGCGCTCGAGGACGAGATCCGCCGCTCCCCTCGGGTCCGGGCGCTCCTGTCCCGACGCGACCAGCTCGGCCGGCCGGGTACCGCGCGGGCGGTCTACTACAAGTGGCAAGGGGTCCATTGGGTCCTCGCGAGCCTCGCCGACATCGGATATCCCGGAGGGGACGAGAGCCTCTATCCGATGCGGGACCGGATTTTGGAGTTCTGGCTGAAACCGAGCTACTTCCGAGAGTTCACCGCAGGGACCGAGGCCGAGGCGTACCGACACGAAGGCGTCCCCGTGATGGAAGGTCGGTACCGCCGCTGCGCGTCCCAGCAGGGGAATCCGCTCTACTTCCTCACGATCCTCGGGATCGCCGATGACCGGGCCGACTCTCTTGTCGAGCGGCTGCTCCACTGGCAGTGGCCCGACGGAGGGTGGAACTGCGACCGGCACCCGACCGCCGACACCTCGTCGTTCATGGAGACGCGGCTGCCGATGCTCGGGCTGGCGGCGTACGCGCGGACTCACCAATCCGCCGCGTTGCGGGGGGCGGTGGAACGGGCCAGCGAGGTGTTCCTCCGAAGGAGGCTATTCAAGCGGGCCTCGGATGGACGCGTCATCCATCCGGATTTCACCGCCCTTCACTACCCGCTCTATTGGCGCTACGACTACCTCGGCGGGCTCAAGGCGATGGCCGGGATCGGACGAATCCGAGATCCGCGGTGCGCCGACGCGCTCGACCTCCTCGAAGAACGGCGGTTGCCCGATGGCGGTTGGCCCTCTGAGAAGCGGCACTACAAGGTCCGCCCTCGGACGATGGAGGCCAATGCCGACTACGTCGACTGGGGCGGGACCAGCCGGACGCGAATGAACGAGTGGGTCACCGTCGATGCGCTCGCCGTCTTGCGGTCCGCCGGGCGGCTCACGGTTTGAGCCGATACGTCCGGCTCTCCGGACGAACGGCACGGCCGATCCAGTAGGAGAGCAGAGGGAGGGACCACCAGAGGATTCGGGCTTGAATGCCGGCGATCGTCACCTGCCAGAACG
>DASPXQ010000028.1:0-2188 GCA_035637195.1 Thermoplasmata archaeon
CCGTACGCCATCTTCGCGGCGCGGGCGACGTACTCCGGGAAGACGAGGTCCCGATCCGTCCACATCGTCGAGTCGATGCACCACCCGACGCCGGAGATCCACGCGCGGTCCTTGATCCGCCGTCGGCGGATGAAGTCGTCCGACGCGAGCACCACGGCGGACGCGCCGTCGCTGGGAGGGCTGATGTCGAGCCGCTGCACGGGCCACGCCATGACCTCGCTCTTCAGGACGTCATCGACCGTGATGTTCGGGTCCGCGAGCTGGGCGCACGGATGGCCGACCGCGTTCCGCTTGTTCTTCACCGCGACCCGGGCGATGTCCTCCTTCTTGATCCCGTATACCGTCATGTAGCGGTTCATCTCCATGGCGAAGATCCACACCAGGTTGGGCTTCAGCGGGCGGTCCAGGATCGGGTCCCAGATGTGTGCGAAGACGGACTGCGGGTGCGGCTGGCAGGAAGACATCTTCTCCTCGTTCACGACCAGCACGACGTCCGCGAGGCCAGAGGCGACGTGCCACCAGCCCGCGATCGTGCTGAAGACGCCCGTCCCGCCGCCAGTGAAGACGCGGGTGTACGGCTTGCGGTACCCACCGCAGCCGTCGAGGAGGTACTCGCCCTTCATGTGGACGCCGTCGAAGGCGTCCGGCGCGGTGCCGTTCACCACCATGTCGACGTCGCCGATCGACAGGCCGGCGGAGTCGAGCGCCATCCGGGTCGCCTCGAAGCACATCTCCTTCCCGGTCTCCTGGAGTCGCCGTCGGAAGATCGTCATGCCCGCGCCGATCACGCCGACTTTCCTCACGGTCCCACCCCCAGCACGGCGACGGCCCCCGTCGCGCTCGGGACGAAGCGCCACGCCTGCGCCACGCCGACCTTCGCCCCGTCGATCTGGCGCGATCCGGCGTCGCCCCGCAGTTGGAGCGCCACCTCCGCCGCGCGATGCAAGCCGGTCGCCTCGAACACGTTGCCGCAGCCGAGCGAGCCGCCGGAGACGTTGACGGGCAGCCGGCCGTCCGATGCGTAGGCGCCCCGTAGCGCCGCCTTGCTGGCTTCTCCGGACTTCGCGAGTCCGAGCGCCTCGAGGTGCTGCAGCTCCTTGTAGGAGAAGCGGTCGTCGATCTCGGCGAAGTCGATTTCGGTCGAGGGCCGGCGGACCTTCGCGAGTCGGTACGCCATGCCGGCCGCCAGGCGCGCGTACGTCGCCGAGGCCCAGTCACGCGTCTCGAGGCTCGGGGAGTCGCTCGCCCACCCCACGCCCCGGATCCAGACGGGGTTCGCATGGAGGCGCCGTGCCGCGCGGTCCGATGCGAGGACGAGGACGACCGCGCCGTCGGCGGGTCCGCTGATGTCGAGCGACCGGAGCGGCTCGAACCGGGCTTCGGAGGCCGCGACGTGGTCCGCGTCCACCGCCGCGCCGTACGCCGCGATCGGATTCCGCAAGGCGTTCCGTCGATTCTTCGAGACGACCGCGTCGAGCGCCTTCGTCGGAGTGTGGGTCGCACGCAGGTAGGCGGCCGCCTCGAGCCCCGCGACGACGTACGGATGGAATCCGAGCGGCTTGTTCCAGATCGGATCGAGGCCGTGCTCGATGATGCCCAGCGGCGTCATCACGTCGGAGATCTTGCTGTGCGCCTCGACGGCCGCGACGTCGACCAGTCCGGTCTGGATCTGCATGAAGGCGTTCGCGAGTCCCTGCAGGCCGTCGCCCGAGACGGTGCACGTCGGCCGGAGCGCCGCGCCGAGCTGGTCCGGGACGAACTCGTCGAAGATCCCGAATCCCTCGTAGTAGTCCTCGGCGGACGTGACGAACGAGCCGACGTCGGCCCGAGGATCTACGCCCGCGTCGGCGTACGCGCGCGACGCGGCCTCGAACATGAGCTCCTTCCAACTGTACTCCGGCGTCGACGGCCGGAACGTCGTCAGGCCGACGCCGATGATCCCGACTCGCATGGCCTCCCTTCCCGCGGCGGCAAAGCGGCGTACGGGGAAAAGACTGTCGGACGAGGCGACCCGGGGAAGGACTTAAGGCCCGCCAACCGCCTTCGTGCATTCCGAAGGCGTTCGCCTGCCCCTATACTACTTCGATATGGAGACGACGGGCGACGACCCGGCGCAAGACCGCATCATCACCGTGCAATACCAGGCTCTCGCAGACGGGCTGACGCCGACGGGCGCCCTCCAGATCGT
>DASPXQ010000029.1:0-5453 GCA_035637195.1 Thermoplasmata archaeon
CTCGGCCGAGGGCGCGTGCCCCGCATGCGGCGCGCCCCTGCGTCCGGCGGACCGGTTCTGCGGTCGGTGTGGCGCACCAATCGAATACGGCTGCCCGTCGTGCGACGCACCGGTCGACGCGGAAGACGCCTTCTGCGCAAAATGCGGAGCTCGTCTCGCCTGAATTAGGCTGGCGCTGCGCGGACCGGCGGCGGAGAGTGAGCTGGGTGGGCTTGAAGCCGCCCCCTAGCTCAGCCTCCTCGAGTGGCTCATCCATGTTCGGTGCTACTGTCGCCCGCTTCGACTCCGAAACCTGCGCCGTCCGTCGATTACAACGACGATGCCGAACAACATGAGCAACACCCACACACCGAGGTTTTCAGAGGCTGTCGTGCCATTTCCCAGCAGGGTTGTCAGAATCAGGTACGCCGACAGACTCATCATCAGACTCCCCGTGACAAAGATTCCCCAAGCGATGAGCACGTCGCTCTTGGTCTCGATCAGGATTCCCAGGGCTATCAAAGACAGAGCTCCAGCTCCGATTGACAGAAATATGGCGGCCTCCGGCGGTCCGTGAATGATTGACCAGACGAGGCCGTATCCTAGGGGAAAGATGAGAAAAACGATTGCCGCCAACGCGAGACTAACTCGCGCTCTACGGGTTATCGCTTTTGTCAAGCGAGGGCGTATCTCACGTTCCATGAAGGATTCGGGGTATGCCAGCGTTCGGACTTTAACGCTAGCGACACCGTGCGGATTCACTTCTCCCACTGAAGGCGCCTGCGAAGTAGGCCGTGAGTCCTGTGATAGTGGACCGAGTGGGATTTGAACCCACGGCTTCCGCCTTGCGAAGGCGGCGATCTTCCGCTGATCTATCGGCCCGCGGGGTCGTGCACATCGGCGCGCGACATATAAGTTTCGTCGCCGGTGACACGGTCCGCGACGGAAAAGACCGCGTCCCGGCGCGCGCGGGCCAAGGCCTTAATAGCGCGGTCCCTGTGGACGCGTTCGCGGCGACCATGGTCCTCCGGTTGTACAACACCCGTTCGAGGAGGAAGGAGCCGTTCTCGCCCCGCACGACCGGCGTGGTCAAGATGTACGTCTGCGGCCCGACGACGTACGACTACAGCCACCTCGGCCACGCGCGCTCGTACATCGACTTCGACACGGCGCGTCGCTACCTCGAATTCCTCGGGAACCGCGTCGTGTACGTGCAGAACTTCACGGACATCGAGGAGGTGATCATCCGCCGCGCGAAGGAGGTCGGCCAGGAGCCCCTCGCCTACGCGCAGCACTACATCGACTGCTTCCTGGAGGACATGCGCGCGCTGAACGTGCGGCCGGCGGACCACATGCCGAAGGTGAGCGAGCACATCCCGGAGATCGCCGCCCTCGTCCGACGGCTCGTCGACCGCGGCTACGCGTACTCCGTCGACGGCGAGGTGTACTTCCGGACGAAGAAGGCGAAGCGCTCGTTCGGCATCCTGTCACACCAGAAGGTCGAGGACATCGTCGTCGATCCGGCACCTCCGGGCGCCCCGAAGAAGGATCCGCTCGACTTCGCGCTCTGGAAGAAGTCGAAGGAGGGCGAGCCGTCGTGGCCGAGCCCGTGGGGCGACGGCCGTCCGGGATGGCACGTCGAATGCAACGCGATGGCGTACAAGTACCTCGGAGCGCCGCTCGACATCCACGGCGGCGGCGTCGACCTGAAGTTCCCGCATCACGAGAGCGAGGCGATGATCTGCGAGGGCGCGTGGGGCGGGGAGTGGGCGCGGTGGTGGATGCACAACGGTTTCATCACGCTCGCGCGGGAGAAGATGTCGAAGAGCCTCGGGAACTTCGTGACGATCCGCGAAGTCCTCGCCGACTTCCCGGGCGAAGTGATCCGGCTTTGCCTCCTGAAGGCGCAATACCGCGAAGACGTCGAGTACGACCGGGAGTGCTTTGCCCGATCTCAGCGCGAGTACGACGCGATGCGCGCCGCGATCGAGACCGCGAGCAACGCGCACGGTCCCGGGACGGACGGCAAGGTCGAGGCCCTCGTAAAGCAGACACGAGAAGCGTTCCTCAAGGCGATGGACGACGACCTCAACACGAAGGACGCGGTGTATCGCCTGGAACAGCTCACGGAAGCGGTCGGCGGGATCCGGGGCTTGTCCGCGTTGGAGGGTCGCGCAGTCGTCGAAGTGTATCGACAGTGTGGTGAGATCCTCGGTCTATTCATCAATGTCAAGTAAGTGCGCTCTCCAAGCGCCTTCTCGCTAGCCGAGGCCAATTGTTGTGCGCGTACGCAACATATATGACAAGACCTGCGCATGGAAGCGGCATCATGCGGGGCGGGACCGTCGAGCGGCTTGAGCGGGCCGTCGTCGCGGTGGGCGGGATTCTTTCCTCCGTCGCGGTCTTGGCACACTCCGTCCCCAACGACTCCTACATTGTCCCGTATCTCATCGCCGAGTACGCGATGATCGTCGGAGTGCTCATGCCCGCGGTCCTATACGCGATCCTGGTGGGCCCGCTATCTTGGAGTGCGATGAAGCAGCGGTGGCGGGCGATGCGCCGTCCTTCGTTCCGATGGTAGCCGGTCGGAGAACGCGGGACGAGCGCGGGCGAGGACGGAGGTCGGCCCGACGACCCCGTGTCGCGTTCGCTTCCGGAACGGTCATCGCTGAGTTCGCGGCAAGCCCATCCGAGGTTTCATGGACGCAGGAGTTTCAACTCGTCGCGACCGCGGCGGAAGCCTTATGTGAAAGCCCCGCATGGACGCCTCTCTCATCGAAAGAGGAACCCATGGCGGAGTTCAAGGCGGTCATAGCGGATCCGAAGAGCGGGAAGGCGTACAAGCGGGACGTTACCGGCCACTACGCGAACGCGCTCATCGGCAAGAAGATCGGCGACGAGCTCGACGGGCTGTACCTGGGCCTGCCGGGCTACAAGCTCGCGATCACGGGAGGGAGCGACAAGGACGGCTTCCCGATGCGGTCCGACCTGCCCGGGCCCCGGCGGAAGCGGCTCCTCCTCAGCGGCGGCGTGGGGTTCCACCCCGACCGCCCCGGCAAGCGCAAGAAGAAGACGGTCCGCGGGAACACGGTGAGCCCGGACATCCTGCAGCTGAACCTGCGGATCGTCCAGCGGGGGCCGAAGTCGATCGAGGACGCGTGGCAGGAGCAGGCGCGATGAAGGTCCCGGGCCAGCCGGAGGTCAACATCGGCGTCGTCGGGCATGTGGACCATGGCAAGTCGACCCTGACGGAGCGGCTCACGGGCGAGCGGACGGACCGCCACTCGGAGGAGATCAAGCGGGGCATCTCGATCCGCCTCGGCTACGCGGACATGGCGATCTACAAGTGTCCGAAGGACGACGAGCCGGCGTGCTACCAGAACACGGAGATCTGCAAGACGCACAACGTGAAGGGCGAGCTCCAGCGGATCGTGTCGTTCGTCGATTCGCCGGGCCACGAGACGCTCATGGCGACGATGCTGAGCGGCGCGGCGATCATGGACGGCGCCCTCCTGGTGATCGCGGCGAACGAGGATTGCCCGCAGCCGCAGACGAAGGAGCATCTGATGGCCTTGGGCATCATCGGCGTCGACAAGATCGTGATCGTCCAGAACAAGATCGACATCGTCGACCCGAAGCAGGCGGAGGAGAACTACCGGCAGATTCAGGCGTTCGTCAAGGGCACCGTCGCGGACGGCGCCCCGATCGTCCCGGTGAGCGCGCACCACGAGGTGAACCTGGACGTCCTCCTGATGATGATCCAGAAAGTCATCCCGACGAGGCCCCATGAGGAGGCGAAGCCCGCCAAGATGTTCGTGGCGCGCTCGTTCGACGTGAACCAGCCTGGCATCCCGCCGGAGAAAATCGTCGGCGGAGTGCTCGGGGGCAGCCTGATGCAGGGCCACATGAAGGTCGGCGAGGCGATCGAGATCTCGCCCGGCCGTCAGGTGACGCTGGGCAACAAAACGGAATGGAAGAACATCACGACCAGCATCCGATCGTTGCACACCGGGGGGGCCGCGAGGAAGGACGTCCGACCGGGCGGCCTCATCGCGATCGGCACGAACCTCGACCCCGTGCTCACGAAGGCCGATGGCCTCGTCGGGCGCGTCGTCGGGCCGCCCGGCAGCCTCCCGGAGATCGTGATGAAGATGTCCGTCGAGGTGAACCTGCTCGAGCGGGTCGTCGGCGTGCCGGAGGAACTGAAGGTCGAGGGGATCAAGACGTCGGAGCCGCTCATGGTGTCCGTAGGCACCGCGACGACGGTCGGCGTCGTCACGTCGGCGCGGGAGAATCGGGCCGACATGGCGCTCAAGATCCCCGTCGTCGCGGAGAACGGCCAGCGAGTCGCCGTCTCCCGCCGGATCGGCGGGAAGTGGCGGCTCATAGGGTACGGCGTCATCAAGTAGACTGGAACGCCACGACAGAGCGGACCCATAGACTTGGGGTTCATTCTGCCTTCCCTCCCCAGACTGCGCGATTACAGGTGCGGCCCGAAGCTCGGGACCACAAATCGATTTCGTGTAAATTCACGAAAATGGCCCCGCTCCGCCCGAAGTCGACTCCGGCCTCTCGGCGGTTTCGTGTAAATACACGAAACTCAGCCGACGGTGGCGGGGATCATTTCGTGGTCGATGCCATTCGATGAGAGAAACCCGTCAATCTCCGCCAAGAGGCTCGGGCTGACGAAGAGGACCGATTGCCCTAGATACCGGACTCCCGTTTTCTCGACGAATCCCGGGTACCGGTAGGCCTTGCCGTTCGGGGTCGTCACATCGCCGTACACGAATCGGTAGACGCGTGCCGTCGTAGCGCGATCCTTGCTGTCCACGTCCCAACTGACGACGAAACCAGATTCCCGGGACTTCCTCTTTGCTCTGCGGACCCTGGCCATCGTGGTCTTTCGAACCATCGTATCCCTTTTCGTGTAAATACACGAAACGCAAGGGGCCTCATGAACGCAGCTCGCGGAGGTGAGTGAAAGTGTGACTCCGGACGATGAGATCGGAGAGTCCGACCGACGTCGCCCATCCGACGATATGGCCAAAAGGGACCGCCTCCATGGCCGCGACGCGATGCGCGTCCTCCACCGCGACCCGAAGACCGGGGAGATTAAGATCCGCGTCGAGAACGCAGACGACCTGTGGCACCTGCACAACCTGGTCCGGGAGGGCGACATGGTCCGCGCGTCGACGTATCGGCGCGAGGACGTCAAGACGGACAAGGTCCGACCCGAGCGTGGCGAGAAGGTCCGCGTCACGCTGACGATCCGCGTGGAGGGAGTCGAGTTCCAGGCGTTCTCCGACCGGCTCCGCATCACCGGCGTCATTGTCGAGGGGCCGCAGGATCTCGGCCGACACCACACGCTGAACGTCGCCGTGGACGACGTCCTCTCGATCATCAAGACGTGGAAGCCGCACGAGTTGCACCGGATCGAGGAGGCGGTCGCTGCGGCGCAGAAGCCGCTCGTCTCG
>DASPXQ010000030.1:0-3102 GCA_035637195.1 Thermoplasmata archaeon
TTCGGGATGCGGACCGCCGTTGGGATGTCGGCGAAGAGGTCGTCGATGCGCTGCAAGCCCATCGCTCGGAGCATCTCGTCCTCATCGGAGGGCATGCGGGTTCCGCTGAGAGAGGTGCCCCCTTAAAGGGTTTGGCATCGACGCGCGGGTCACGGCGTCGCAGGGCCGAGTCGCGTGAAATCCCGGACGAGCCGCAGGCCGGAGCCCGCTTCGATGATCGCCGCGGATCCGAACCCGATCGAGTCCTTGTAGGTCTCCGACGGGCGGTCGCCCTTGAGTTCTGAAAGGACGAGGGAGAAGAGGGCGCCGTGACCGGATACCGCGACGACGCGGCCGGGGTTGTCGGAGCCGATCGCCTCGAGGCACGTCCTCGCGCGGGTCGCGGCGCTGCCGAGAGACTCTTTCGACGGCGGCAGGTAGTCAAGGTCCGCCCACGCGCGGGTCTCGAGCGCCTTAAACTCCGGTTGCGAGATCCCGGATTCGTCCGGGGCCCATTCCTTGAGACACGGCCGCTTCAGGATCGGGACGTGGAACGTTTCAGAGAGGACGATCGCGGTCTCGATGCTCCGGCGCAAGGGGCTCGCATAGATCCGGGTCGGGGGTGCGGCGGGCCATGCGGCCGCGAGCGCCTCGATCTGTCGGCGGCCTCGATCGGACAGGGGAGCACGGTCGAAATTGGATGTGCCGAGGGGGCGCACGATCTCGCCATGACGCAGGAGGACGAGCGTCGCGTGCATACGAGTTCATCCGCCCGAGACGACTCCGATCACGCGGATCCGCTCGCCGTCGCGGAGCGGTTCATCGATTGGGATTGGGATGTCGCCTCGGGCGAGGAGGTGCGCGTCCGGCGGCAGCCGCAGAGCCTTCAAGAGATCCTCGCCGGTCGCATCCGATTCCAAGGCAACCGCGACCTCCGTTCGGCGCGGAACGAGCTCGGCGACGACTTGCACGATGCGGACCGAGGGCGGCGCCGGTCTTAAGCGTTCCTTCCTTCGCCTCCCGGTCGGAACACTTATCCGAGGCCTCGTTTTCAGGATGAACGACTGCCCAGGTCGCCTAGTCCGGTAGGGCGGCGGTCTCGAAAACCGCTGGGTTACCCCTCGCAGGTTCAAATCCTGCCCTGGGCGCTCCACCCATAGACGAAATGCACTTTGGGGAATCGGCACACCGGCAGAATTGCGTCAGGAAACGCGATCTCCGAGCCTGTCCCTTCATGCCGGGCCGCGAGGCCCGTCACTTTCCGATTCATCCATTCGTTATTGCTCGATGCCAAACCTCATCGAGCGCCGTGGCGCTCTCTCGAGTTCGCGGATAGTACCATCCATTGCGCAGCACGCTCCCTCGATTTTCCTCCTCGATAATTCGAAGCATGACCGCCGGTAACGACCACAGCCTCCAACGGTTCCGCACGGGGGAGGTGTTCGTTCCGTGCTCCACGACGCTGGCCGCACGATGTGTAACCCGGATGCTGAGGGGCCCGTGCTCGCACGCTCTCAGTGGCTGATCTGGGATCGGCAAGGGATGGTTTTTTTCGTGGTTCAAACGCTGTGTGGCGTTGTCAAACTGGGCACCACAGAGAAGGCAGGTTCGCCAACCTTTGCGCTTGAATTCGCGATGCAGCGCCAGCACCTGCGAGCACACCCGACAGGCTTGTGTGTCGTGAAGGATAGACCGCATCTTGCGGACCTTCTCGACCACCGAGACGGAAGAGTGTTCGATGATCCAGAGTTTACGAAGGTGCTTCCCGCAAACAATTGAGAAATCCTTTCCGGACATGTCTTATTAGACGGTTGTCACCATTGTCGCCCCGCCTAATATAGGCGTTCTCCCGGTACGACGTATACTTGAGAGCGCCCGGCATCACTTGCTCGGCTGGGTCGGCCGACACGTTACCGACGTCGGCGCATTGCAACCCTTGGACCTAGTCGTTTAGGTGGTCGTGAACCCGGAATACGTTTCCGAAGGGGTCCCAAACGATGCCTGAATTGGTCGAAGATCGCTTCACGCGGACGCCATGCGATTCGAGGAGGCCGGCCGATTTCGCGAAGTCCGCCACGTGGAACTCGAACGGGGTGTCTTCACGATCGGGACCGTACGCGACCTTGGCGAGTTTCTCCGTGCGCCAGAGAGTGACTTGGCCTCCGGGGACCTCGATCACGGTCCAGACGGGGCTGCCCTTCCCAACGACCTGAAATCCCAGGAGATCCCGGTAGAAGCCGAGGGCTTTCGACATCTTGTCGACCGGCAGGATGAGGTGGCCAATATCCTGAATGATTGCCATGGTACGTGCATCCCTGCGAACCCATATGAATCCGCGGAACCGGAAGATTGATTGAAACCTGTCGGGCCTCCGAAGGCAGGACTGCGTCGCCCCGATTGAGATGCGAAGGCATCACGCGAGGTGCGCGTCGAACCATCGCAGGTATGCCCGGAGGCGAGCGACCCGGTGTTTCGGCTTTCCCGCCCTCGACAGATCGTGGTTCTCCTTCGGGAAGAGGACCATCTCGGCCTCTTTGCCGTAATACTTCAGGGCGGTGAAGAACTGGATCGCCTCGACGTGCCAGCATCGCAGGTCTTCGAACGAGTGCACGAGCAGGAGCGGCGTCGTCACGTTCCTGACGTAGCGGAGCGGTGACTTCGCCAATGTGGTCTCCTCGTCGTCCCACGGGTCCACGCCGGTCTGGTCGCGTCCGAAGTACGGACCGATATCGCTCGTCCCCCAGAAGGTCCACCAGCTCGAGATCGAGCGGTCCGTGACCGCCGCCTTGAAGCGGTCGGTGTGGGTCACGACCCAGTTCGTCATGAATCCGCCGTAGGAGCCGCCCGCGACCGCGAGCCGTTTCGCATCGACGAACGGATAGTGAGCGATCGCGTAGTCGACGGCCTCCATGAGATCCTGGTAGTCCCGTTCGCCGTAGTGCTTGCGGAGGTCCGCGAACGCCTCCGTGTATCCGTCGCTCCCGCGCGGATTCGTGAACAGGACCGCGTATCCCTTGGCGGCGAACACCTGGAACTCGTGGAGGTAGCTGTAGCCGAACGCGGTCTTGGGCCCGCCGTGGACATAGAGGATGGTCGGGACCTTGCCGCGCCGCGATGGCCGCA
>DASPXQ010000031.1:0-7400 GCA_035637195.1 Thermoplasmata archaeon
CGCTGAGCTTCTGGAAATCCTGCTCCGTGAAATGGACGACGCCCAGGTTCAGATCGAACTCGTACTTCGTCGGTTCGCCGCGGTGGAACCGAATCGGAATCGAGCCGTAGAGCTTGTAGCGGAACTTCCCGAGTTCGCCGAGGAGTTCCTCTAGGAGTTCCTTTTTCGCGAACGGCTCGAGAGGATCGAAGGGTCCGGGCATTCACCATTCCATCGGATTGAGGGGGCCGATGACCGCCGCGGGATACAATGTTTGCGACCGGATGGCGCAAGGTTTCAATCCTCCGGGAGCCATGAGGGGCCGATGGCAGCGAAGAAGCGGAAGAAGGCCGGGAAGAAGGCGGCGAAGAAGAAAGCCTACTACGCCGGCCGCAAAGAGCGTCGAGCGAAGAGGTAGTCACGGAGGCAGACCGCGGGGTCGGGCCTGAGGATCGTCGTAGCGGAACCGTTCCAGCCGGGACCGATCCACAGGAATCACGATTCGAGACACCATCCCGTGAAGGGAATACGGCAGGCGGATGAGCCGCATCTCGCCCGACGTGACCCATTCGTCGATCGCATACCGCCGGGCGACCTCTCGCGCGATCGTCCCCCGCTCCTGCCGATTCAGTCGGAAACCGGCCTCGTCGAAGATGTGGATGTGGAAGCCTCTTCCCGAGTAGACGACCCGGAGGCGCGTCCACCGTCGCGACAGGTCGTCGTAGAGTTCCGCCGCCTGCCGCCGCACCTCCTCGAACTCCCAGTCGCAGAACGAGAGGCCCTGGCCGCGCCGCATCTTGTCCGCGATGTCGCCGTGGATCGGACAGTCCAGGTTCTCCGGATCGAGGTCGAAGGCGAGCTCCTGCCCGAGGAAATGGCGGCTGCGCCACGCGTGCGCGTAGTCGACGCCCGCCCGGCGCGCCTCGGCCAGCGAGGCGTACACGTTCCGGTCGTAGTACACGCCTTCGGGCAGGTACTTCACCAGGAAGGGCCGCAGGTCCCTCGGCCCCCGCACGTCGTCCACGATGAGCGGGACGTTCTTCAGCGACCGAAATCGACGCGGATAGATGCCCGAGTGGCGGCCCAGGATCAGCGCGTACGCCCGATCCCCTCGGGGCCGGGCCATCCAACGCTCCGCGGTGCGATAGTCCATCTTCCCCCGGTAGAAGGCACGCCGCGCCTCGAGAGACGCGGGTCCGAGGTCCCCGGGCAACTCATACCGTCGGCGCGCCACGCCCCCGGAACGGCCGCGAGCCGTAAAGT
This sequence comes from Thermoplasmata archaeon, assembly GCA_035637195.1. Taxonomy (GTDB): domain Archaea; phylum Thermoplasmatota; class Thermoplasmata; order RBG-16-68-12; family RBG-16-68-12; genus RBG-16-68-12. Next base: position 1,243 of record DASPXQ010000031.1, read on the forward strand.
CTCCGGGTCGAGCCGCTACGGGAGGTCGTCCGGGTCCCAGGCGACGTGGGAGCGCTCGTCGAGCGCATCGAGGCGCGCCATGTCGGCCCGAGCGAGTTCGAAATCGAAGACCTGTGCGTTCTCGCGGATCCGTTCGGGCCGGACGGACTTCGGGATCACGACGAGGCCATGCTGGAGCCCCCACCGGATCAGGATCTGGGCGGGCGTCCGCCGGTGCTCGGCCGCGACGGCCTTGATGACCGGATGGTCGAGCCGATGTCCGCGGGTGAGCGGGCTGTACGCCTCGAGCTGGATGCCGTGGCCTTGGGAGAACGCTAGCAAATCGGCCTGGTAGAGGAACGGGTGGAACTCGACCTGGTTCACCGACGGCGGGATCGGCGATGAGGACAGGAGTTCCTCGAGGTGGCGGATCGTGTAGTTACTTACCCCGATCGAACGCGCCAACCCCTTCTCCTTGAGGTTAAGCAACGTCTTCCAGGATTCCTGGCGCAACCCGGGCACGGGCCAGTGGATGAGGTAGAGGTCGATGGCGTCAAGGCCGAGGTCGCGGCGGCTCTGCTCGAACGCCCGGAGCGCTGCCTCCTGACCGTGATCGGTGTTCCAGAGTTTCGTCGTGATGAATATCTCGTCCTGCGGGATCTTGCTCCCCCGGACCGCCTGGCCGACGTCCCGTTCGTTCCCGTAGAGCTTCGCCGTGTCGATCAGACGATACCCAACGTCGAGGGCCGTCGCGACCGCCCGTAGCGTCTCCTTGCCGGAGGCGGCTCGCCACACGCCGAGCCCCAGGACCGGCATCTTCGTCCCGTCGGCCAGGGTGACGCGGGTGTCGAGGGACAGCGCCATTCCGGGCGGCGACCGCGTGCGCGCTACTTGAATCTTGAGCGCCTCAGCCTTTGGGGATCTCCTTCTTCGGATCGATGAACGGCTTCTTCACGACGGCCGCGTTCCGCACGCCGCGCGTCGTCGAGACCTGCAGCTTCGTGCCGGTCTTGGCGGCATCCACGTTCACGAGCGCGTACCCGATGTTCTTCTCGAGGCGCGGCGAGAACGTTAGCGAGGTCACATGGCCGACCTTCGAACCATCGGCATGGACGTCCCAGTAATCCGGGATCCACGCGCCGAGCGGTTCGCCCGCGACCTCGATCCCGACGAGCTTACGCTTCACCCCCTCGCGCTTGACGCGCCCGAGTGCTTCCTTGCCGAGGTAGTCCGCCGCCTTGCCCTCGTCGACGGTCCATCCCAGTCCGACCTCGTACGGATTGTTGTCGAGGACGATGTCCGAGCTGTAGTTCAGGATCCCCGCCTCGATCCGCCGAATCTCAGAGGGCGCGATCGGCCGGATGTTGTGTCTTGCCCCAGCGGCCATGACCTTGTCCCACAGCGCTCCGGCGTGCTTCGAATCGCGGAGGTACAGCTCGTATCCGCGCTCCGCGCTCCATCCCGTCCGCGTGAGGACGAGCGGGATGCCGTCGAGGTCCGTCTCCGTGAGATGGTAGTACTCGAGATCCAGGATCCCATCGCCGAAGAGGTCGACCATGACGTCTTTCGACTTCGGCCCTTGGAGTTGGAGGGGGGACACGTCGGGCTCGCGCACGACGACGTCGAGACCGGCATTCACTGCCACGCCCTTGCACCAGTATATCACGTCCCAGTCGGAGAGGGAGAGCCAGAAGTGGTCCTTGCCGAGCCGCAAGAGCACAGGGTCGTTGATGATCCCGCCATCGGGCGTCGTCAGGAGGACGTACTTGCACTCGCCGACCGCGCACCGCTCCATGTCCCGCGGCGTGAGGAGCTGCATGAACTCGAAGCCGTCGGGCCCGTCGATCTCCACCTGGCGTTCCACGCCGACGTCCCACAGGGTCACATGGTTGACGAGGTGCCAGTACTCCTCGACCGGATCCGTGTAAAGGCCGGGCATGAGCATGTGGTTGTACAGGTCGTACGCCCGAACGCCGTGCTTCGCCGCGCGATGGAAATACGGGGACTTCTGAATCCACGCCGTCTCCCGGAATCCCGGGAGGATCGGACCTGCATAGTCCATGGTCGCCGTCGTCTGCCCACCGTCTCGCGTGTGGCCGGGGATCGTACCACCTCCTGACTTGCGCCCGGGAAGCCCGGAGAATAGATGAGCATTTTGGCATGCCATCAGATCGATGATGGATTCGCGGCGATAGCGCCGATTGTCGCACCCGGCCCTGGTGGGCGGTCGCTGTGGCTACGACTTCGGGACTTCCTTCTTCGGATCCATGAACGGCTTCTTGACGACGACTGCTTTTCGAGGTCCGGCTGGCGTGACAATCTCAATCTCCGTCCCGATCCTCGAGTGCTGGACCGGAACCCACGCGTAGCCGATGTTCTTCTTCAGGCGGGGAGACATCGCAAGCGCGGTGAGCGTGCCGACCTCCAGTCCGTCCTTCCGAACCGGCCATGGTTCCGGCAGCCAAGGACGAATCACCTCATCTCCCGGGACCTCGACGCCGACAAGTTTTCGTTTCACGCCCTCCCGCTTGATCGTCGCGAGCGCCTCCTTCCCGATGAAATCCGCCTCCTTGTCCAGGTCCACGAGCCGGCCGAGTCCCGCCTCGTACGGGTTCGTGTCGAGGTTGATGTCGGACGGATAGTTCAGGATGCCCGCCTCGATCCGGCGATACTCCGACGGCCCGGTCGGCCGGATCTGAAACCGTGCTCCGGCGGCCATCACCGCATCCCACAGTTCGGTGCCCCGCCGGCCATCGCGCAAGTAGATCTCGTAACCCACTTCCGCGCTCCATCCGGTCCGCGTGACGAGGACCGGGATCCCGTCGATCGCCGCCTCCAGGAAATGATAGTACTCGAGCCGGAGAGCCTTCGGGCCGACCAAGGCCGCCAAGACGTCTTTCGATTTGGGCCCCTGGACTTGCAGCGGTGATACATCGGGCTCCCGAATGCGGACATCGAAGTCGGAATGGCGGGCGACGCCTCTCGCCCACAGGAGGACGTCGCTGTCCGCCGTGGACAGCCAGAACGTGTCCCTTCTTAGGCGCGTGAGCACCGGGTCGTTGATGATGCCGCCGTCTTCGTCCGTCAGGATGACGTATTTCGCCTGTCCGACCGCGCACGCGTCGAGATCCCTCGGGGTGAGGTACTCCATAAACGCGAGGCCGTCCGGGCCGGCGATCTCCAACTGCCGCTCGCACCCGACGTCCCAGAGGGTGACGTGGTTCACGAGGTGCCAATACTCGTCGACGGGATCCCGGTAGTGGCTCGGGATGTACATCTTGTTGTAGAGGTCGTACGCCTGGGCCCCGGCCCGCCGCGCGGCGTCGAAGAAGGGAGACTTGCGGTACCACGGGCCGAAATACAGGACGGTGCGGCCGCCGGGAATCGTCACGCCGGAATCCCCCCCGCGCGGGAACGCCGAAGATTTATTTGACCTCCGCCCCGCAACGCCCCTCAACGCGGCGCAACAGGAAAGCGTAAGACCTCTGCGGTTTTTCCTTACCCGGTACGACGTGACCGCGGCATACGGATCGCAGAGCATGACCGACCCGTTGCGAATCGTCTTGGTTCGCCGACCTGACGATTCGTTTGCGGTGGCGGATCCGAGCGCGTGGGGCTACACCGCGCGGCCGAATCTCGAGGACGCCCGGACCGAACACGACGGGTTCGTCGAAATGCTGCGCGCGCCCGGCGTCGAGGTCCGGACGCACGATGCGCCGCTGCCCGGCCTCGCGGATTCGATCTTCGTCCACGACCCTGCGATCGTGACCGACCAGGGAGTGATCATCCTACGGATGGGGAAGGAGCTCCGCCGCGGGGAAGAGGAGGCCATCGCGAAAGCCCTCGAGGAGATCGGCGTGCCCATCGTAGGGAGACTGCGGGCGCCCGCGACGGCGGAGGGCGGGGACCTGCTCTGGCTCGCTCACGACGTCCTCGCGGTTGGCCAGGGGTTCCGGACAAACGCAGAAGGGCTCGGCCAACTCCGCGGGATCCTCGGCGAAATGGGCGTGCGGATCGAGGCCGTGCCGCTCCCCTATTACCGAGGTCCAGAGGCATGCCTCCACCTCATGTCCCTCATCAGCCTCCTCGACGAGAACCTGGCCGTGGTGTACCTGCGTCTCCTCCCTGTCCCGTTCTGGAGGGCGCTCAAAGACGGCGGGTTTGACCTGATCGAGGTGCCCGAGGAGGAGTTCGCCACGATGGCGCCGAATGTCCTCGCCGTCGCGCCGAGGGACTGCGTCATGCTCGAGGGCAATCCGATCACGAAGCGATTGCTCGAGGACGCGGGGTGTCGTGTGCGCACGTACCGCGGGAACGAGATCTCGCTGAAGGCCGAGGGTGGCGCGACGTGCTTGACCCGGCCGATCCTGCGAGCCCGGTGAGGTGAGGCACTTGGAGATCCGCGATTCCGTCGCCATCGTCACGGGGTCTTCTCGGGGGATCGGGCTGGCGATCGCGTCGATGCTCGCGGAGGAGGGCGGCCGCGTCGCGATCAACGCAAGCAAGGAGAGCGACACGCTGCATCGCGTTGCGAAGGCTCTCGGGCCGGAGGACCGGGTCATTGCCACCGCTGGCGACGTGGGCGACTTTGAAGCCTGCCGGAAAATCGTGGACACCACCATCGACCGGTTCGGACGCGTCGACATCCTCGTGAACAATGCGGGGATTTTTGGCCTCAAGCGGACGGCGGACATGGAACCGCGGGACTGGGAGACAATGTTCCGAGTTCACGTCTTCGGCGCGTTCAACATGATCCGACACGTCCTGCCGCTGATGACGAAGCGGAAGCGAGGGGTGATCGTGAACATCGCCTCCTTCGTCGCCGCGCGACCGCCGGGTCCCGGTCGCGTCCACTACGCTTCCGCGAAGGCAGCGCTGCTGGGTTTGACGCGAGCGTTGGGCCTCGAGGTTGCCTCCGACGGCGTCCGTGTGGTTGGAATCGCCCCCGGACTTACGGACACGGAAATTGTCCGGAAGGGTGTCCCGAACCTGACCGAGCGCATGTCTCGCGTCCCGCTCGGGCGGATGGCTCGACCGGAGGAGATTGCCCACACGGTCCGCTACGCGATCGAGAACGAGTTCCTCACCGCCGAGACGGTCTACGTGACGGGCGGCGAGTGAGGAGGCCCCGCCTACGATTTCGGGATGTCCTTCTTCGGATCGACGAACGGCTTCTTGACGACGGTCGCCTCCCGCTCGCCTGCCGAGGTGGCGACCGTGAGCGTCGTCCCGAGCTTCGCTAGACGGATAGGCACCCACGCATACGCGATGTTCTTCTGGAGCCGCGGGGAATAGGTCAGCGCGGTCAGGTGGCCCACATTCTTGCCGTCCTTCTTCACGTCCCAGAATTCCGTCGCCCATGCATGGATCTGGGGACCCTGGATCTCGATTCCCGCGAGCTTGCGCTGGACGCCGGCTTTCTTGATCGTCGTGAGAGCCTTCTTGCCGACGAAGTCCGCTTTCTTTTCCAAGTTGACGAGCCAACCGAGGTCGACCTCGTACGGGTTGTTCTCGAGCGTCATGTCGGAGCCGTAGTTCAGGATCCCCGCCTCGATCCGCCGGATCTCGGAAGGAGCGATCGGCCGCATGTCGTACTTCTTGCCCGCCTCCATGATCCGGTCCCATAGCTCGGAGCCCCGGCTCCCGTCGAGGAGGTAAACCTCGTACCCGACCTCGGCCGTCCACCCGGTGCGCGTGATGACGACCGGGATCCCTCCGATCTTCGCGTCCATGAAGTAGTAGTAGCCGAGGTCCAGGATCTCCGGTCCGACGAGGTCCCGGAGGACATCCTTCGACTTCGGCCCTTGCACCTGGAGCGGGGAGACGTCCGGCTCGATGATGTCGACGTCCATGCCGGCGTTCACCGCCACACCTTTCGCCCAGAGGAGCATGTCGGAGTTCGCGAGGCTGAGCCAGAACCGGTTCTTCTCGAGGCGGATGAGGACGGGGTCGTTGATGATGCCGCCGCTCTCGTCCGTGATGACGACGTACTTGCCTTGCCCGACCTTGCACTTCGACAGGTCGCGCGGCGTGAGGAGCTCCGCGAACTTGGTGCCGTCTCTCCCGCTGATCTCGACCTGCCGCTCCACGCTCACGTCCCAGAGCGTGACGTGGTTGACCAGGTGCCAGTATTCCTCGAAAGGATCGGTGTACAGCCCGGGGAGGTACATGTGATTGTA
>DASPXQ010000032.1:0-4663 GCA_035637195.1 Thermoplasmata archaeon
CCCACGGGCGTGAAGTCGGCGAAGAGGACGCCTCCGTCCGCCGGGAGGTCCCCGGTGTCCGCATACGTCGTGTCGCCGATCAACGGGATGCTTATCGACACCCCGTACGCCCGCCCGCCATACGCTGTGCTCATCGTGCCGACGTCGGAAGGAACGTTGCCCCCGCCTCCGAAGGCGGAGACGCCCGTGGCGACGACCACGAGCGCGAAGAGCAAGGCGACCCCTGCCCTCGCATGTCCCTTCACGCGTCGCGCACCGTACGCGAATGCGTGCATGAATCGTCCTCAGGGGACCGGGACGGATAAGCGGCAGGCTGTGGGGTGTATCGGGGTGTGGTTCGCACGGACCGCCATGGATGGGAATGAGTACACATGGAACGGGATGTCGCGCTGGGGGGCCTCGAGCCCAAAACGCCTACTTGGGATCCTGGGCCGCGGTGGTCGCGGCACCGAGCTTCCCGCCGCCACCGACGTGGATCGCCCGCGCGAGGAAGGCCATCCCCAGAAGAGAGGCCAAGGCGCTCGCCCAGATCCCCACGCCGAAGGTCGAGGCGCTGGCGGCCGCCGCCATCACGGGAGCGCCCACGGCCACGCCCGCGACGAGGAGGGCGTACAACAGTCCCGTCACGAGCCCGTGCTGCTCGGGGTCTGCTCCCCGCGTGACGAGCGACGAGGCGGAGGGGAAGACGAAGCCATGGCCGACGCCGAAGATCGCCATGAGGACGAGGAGCGTCGTGAGATCCCGGAGCAACGGGATCAACGTCATCGCGAGCGCCACGGCGATCAACCCGACCAGGGCGGTCGTCGCCGACCCGAAGCGGTCCGCCAGCACCCCCGCCGGATAATGCAGAAGGAGGGAGAGGACAGCGAAGGCGGTGAAGCTCAGGCCGACGGCGAGCGGGCCGTAACCGAGCTCTCGTTGCAGGTGGAACGGGACGAGCGTCACGAACGCGCCCAGAATGAAGTACAGGCTGAACATCGATGCGTACCCGGCGGCGGGCGCCGGCTCCCGCGCGTACCGCAGCAGACGCCGCCACGGCAGCGGCTTAGCCGGCGCCTTCGGAGGCTCGCGGATTGGGAGGGCGATCACGAATCCGACGGCGAGCCCGGCCGAGAGCACGTAGAACAGGGCCGTGTACCCGAGCCGATCGACCACGGGCCCCGCGATCCCGAACCCGATGACGACCGCGAGGGCGAGCGCCATCCCGTACAAGCCCATCGCTCGGCCCTTCCGCTCCGGCGTCGACGTGTCGGCGATGAGGGCCATCGAACTCGGACCGGCCAGCCCGCTCCCGATCCCGTGGCTGATGCGGACCAGCGCGAGCAGCAGGGGGGTCGTCGCGAGCGAGTACAGGAACAGCGAGACCGCGTCCCACAGCAGTCCGACCTGGAGCGGGAGCTTGCGCCCGATACGATCCGCGATGCGGCCGAAGAACAGGTTCGCGGGCGCGTGGACCGCGGAGAACAGCCCGACGATGATCCCGGTCGTCACGAGATCCGCGCCGACGTGCTGGGCGTACAGCGCGATGATAGGCACGAGCGCGTTCGAGTCCATCGTGCCGAGCATCGTCGCCGCGAGCACGTTCGCGGTCGTCCTACGGGCCATCCGATGGCCGGGACGCGGACGCCGCTAAAAAGGATGCGTTCGTATCGTTCGGCTAACGCCGCTGACACGCGCCCCACCGGAACGTTTACGTCGCGCCGCCGGTTAGGCGCGTCGTGCGCATCCCCCTGATCGTCGACTCGAACGAGCCGGAGGACATCCCCGACCGCCTGCGGGAGCTCGGCGTCGACGTCGAGGTGCGCAAAATCGCGCCGGGCGACTACGTGCTCGGTCCGATCGGCGTCGAGCGAAAGGCCCTCTACGACTTCTTCAACTCCCTTGTGCGGAAGCGCCTCTTCGAGCAGGTGCGACGGCTGCGCGAGGCGTACCCGCAGCCCTTGGTGATCCTCGAAGGGGACCTCGCGGAGATCTCGACGTTCAAGCATCCGCAGTCGATCCTCGGCGCCCTCCTCGCCCTGGAGGTCGGCGAGCGCGTGCCCGTCCTCACGACGGCGGACAAGGATCAGACGGCGCTCCTCCTCAGCATCCTCTGGAAGCGGCAGGAGAAAGGCGCCGCGGACTACGGGTTGCGGCACAAGCCGAAGGCGATGACGGTCGAGCAGCGGCAGCGCTTCCTCGTCGAGGGCCTGCCGAGCGTCGGGGAGACGCTCGCGCGGAACCTGCTCGAGCGATTCGGCTCCGTCCGCGCGGTCTTCAACGCGTCCGAGGACGAACTGAAGCGCGTGTCGAAGATCGGCGAGATCAAGGCCGCGGAGATCGTCCGCCTCGCCTCGGCGGCGTACGAAGGGAAGCAGCGTCACCTCGAGGACGATCCGTCGGACGAACCGGAGTCTTGACAAACACTTATGATGGGTCGGCACGCTCGGGCGGGCGGATGCACTCGACGGAGTGGGGCCGGAGGACTCGTCACGAACCCGCTCCGAAGACCGGGTTCCGCGCGCAGCTGGCCCGCGGCGCGCACCTCACCGGCACGAGCCTGCGGGTCCTCGCGACGAATCCGCGGCTCATGGCCCTCCCGTTCCTCGCGCTCGTCTTCACGGGATTCGTCTGGCTCATCGTCGTGCTGAGCCTCCTCGCCCTCGGACTGCCGCCCGCGTCCCCGTCGAGCGGCTTCCTGTACCAGGAGATGTTCATCGCCTACCTGGTGACGTACTTCCTGTCCGTGTACTTCATGGCGGCGATCATCGGCGCGGCGCACATCCGATTGCAGGGGGAGCGGCCCTCCCTGATGGACGGGATCTACGCGGCGAACGCGAGCTTCTCCCAGATCCTGATGTGGTCGTTCTTCGCCGCGACCGTGGGCGTGTTCCTGCGGATCACCTCGATCCGTTCCGATGCGGGAGGCCGCCTCGTCTCGCGTCTCCTCGGATCGGGTTGGCCGATCGCGACGCTGTTCGTCCTGCCGACGATGGTCCTCGAGGGGATCGGCCCCATGAAGGCGTTCCGCCGGAGCCGCGCCCTCCTCCGGGAACGGTGGAGCGGACGCCAGACGGGTGTGCTCGGGACCGGCGTCGTGTTCCTCCTGCTCTTCTCCTTCGGCCTCGTGCCCCTCGTCTGGTCGATCGTCGTCGACCCGGGCAACGTCGGCTGGGCCGTGGCGGCGGTCCTCTACTGGCTCGCGCTGAGCGCCCTCTGGTCGGTCGTGGACGGGATCCTGGTCGTCACCCTATACCACTACGCCACGGAGAACGAGGCGGCGTTCGGGTTCAGCTGGCAGGCGCTGAACCATCCCTGGATCCGGTAGGCATCCGTTCGAGGAAGACCCGCAGGAGATCGTCGTAGGGCGCGTCCGTGCGTATGCCGCGCGGATGGAAGTGCGTCCGGGCGGCCCGGTACCCCTCAGATCGAAGGCCGTCGAGGAACCTCTCGACGCGAGGAGGGGAGCCGCGCGCTTCCGCCGCGAGCTCGTCCGTCGTCACGAAGTACGCCGGCAAATCCGCTTCAGCCTGGAGCGTGGCCAGGAGCCGCGCCGTCGAGGGAAGCGACCACGAGGACGCCACTAGGGAACGGACGATGGCGGGGTCGTGCATCGGTCCTGTCCAGAGCGGCCCGACCGCGTCTGCGGCCGGGGGTAGGGTCGGGACAAATTCTCCTGGGCGCCGTCGCGCCACGTGTCCCAGCGGTGGCGAGTTCCCGCCTTTCTGCACGAGGAGGAAGGTCCGGAGAAAATGTTCTGCGGCGAATGACAGGACCGGATGAATCGTCGACTGCCGCTCCTCCGCGAGCCGCGCGCAATATCCGAGGAGGATCCGGAGACCGATCTCGGCGCCTTGGGGGCATCGGAGCGGACGTGCATCGTAGCGGCGTTCGCAGGCATCCGGATACGTCCCGCAGAGGACCGCGGTGTCCGTCGCGGTGATCCCGAGACCGTACGCCGACTTGTCCGATCCGAACGCGGCGTCTAGGAACGGCGACGGGGGCCCGAACGGGTCGATGTCGACGAATTCGTACGATGCGCTCGAAAGGTGGGTGGCGAGATCCCCCACGACGACAGGGGCGTCGACACGATTCCGTCGGAGGTTCTCGCGCGCGAGGTCCGCGGCCATCGAGGACCGATCGTTGAACGTCAGTCCGGTAACGTGCGCCTCCAAGGCCATCCGGATGCCCCAAGCGCCCGTCGCCGCGAGCCCGTCGAGGGCGGACCGGATCGGACGCGGCCAGCGAGCGAGCACGATCGCACTCATGTCGCGGTTCACCGCCATCGTGGGGTTGTAGAACGGCCACGGCCCCGCCTTCCCGGGACCGCGGCGTCGCGGCACGTCGGGCACGAGGAGACTTGCGGCGCCCTCGGCCACCTCGCGAATCGGGAACGGGCGCTTCACGGGCGTCGCGATGCGCCGACGAGGGGATATCCCTTCGGCCTCAGATGACCTCGCCCTTCATGAGCTTCACGATCTTGTAGGGCAAGAGGTTCCGGTTCACCATGGTGACCTCGAGGATCCGCACGTCATCCCGACGACGGATGTCCTGGAGGAGCGGATTGCGGGATTTCTTGTGCAGCGTGAGCAGGAGCGGCTTGTCCACGTCGAGCGCGTCCTTGACCGACTGCACGAAGTTCGGCGACTCGACCTCCATCTTTCCGACTTCGTCGATCACGATG
>DASPXQ010000033.1:0-7031 GCA_035637195.1 Thermoplasmata archaeon
GCGAGATCGACGGACTGCCGCGATTCGGCGGACCACGCGAGAGGATAGTCGACGTCCACGAGGTTCGAGAATGCCCGCTCGATTTCCCACTTCGTGAGCGCGGAGAAACGTGCGCGTCGAATCCGGACCTCCGGGCGGGCCTCCTTGATGATCTCGAGCGCCTCGACGCCGATCAGCTCGCCCTCGCGGTCGAAGTCCGTCGCGACGATGACCTCGTCGACGTCCGCCGCGAGCTTGCGCAGGGCGGCTCCAATCTTTCCTTCGGTGACGACCTTTTGCGGCTCCGCCCAGACGAGCTCCTTGAGGTCGACCCGCGTCCAGTCGTTGAGGGCCTCCGGGTAGTCGAGGTTGATGATGTGGCCGCGTAGCCCGATGACGCGCACGCGGTCGTCGCCCTGCATGAACTCGAAGACGGTCGTCCCGTCGCCACGGGAGCGCTTCGCCTTCCCGTCGCTGAGGATCGTCGCGATCCGGATGGCTGCGTTGAACTTCTCCGTCACGATGAGTCGGCGCACGGAAGGGTTCGCACGAGAGGGGCTCTATTTAACGATTTGGCGCTGGATGTTGCGATGCGATGGTCGTTCGCGCGCGCGTTTACCGCCCGCGCACGCACACGCCGGCTAGAGGGTTTGCGCGCGCAAGAACGCCCGCCGGAGCGAGTCAGCTGCGCCGCGGGGATCGGCCGCGTCCATGATTGCGGAGACGACCGCGACGCCGGCCACACCGCGACGCGCAAACAACGCAGCGTTGTCCCCCGTGATCCCTCCGATGGCGAAGACCGGGACTCGGGATCGGTGGACGACGCCGTCAAGGACATCGAGAGGCAGCAACGGTCCTTCCGGTTTCGTGGAGCTCGGGAAGAACGGACCGACGGCGATGTAATCCGCGCTCGCTCGTGCCGCGGCCTCTTCCTCTCCCGGCCTGCCATAGACCGTCACTCCGATGATCGCGCCGGGGCCGAGAACGGCCCGTGCGATGACCGGTGAAGGATCATCGCGACCAACGTGTACGCCGTCCGCGTCGAGCCGTCGCGCGAGTTCGGGATCGTCGTTCACGAGAAACGGCACGTCATGGGACGTGCACAGTTCTCGGAGTGCTGGGCCCACCTCCTTTCGTTCCGCGTCTGAGTACACACCCTTGTCACGCAGCTGGACGACGGTGACGCCGCCGTTAAGCGCCGCCGCGACGATCGACACGAGACGCTCGACGGGCCTTCTCGGCGATGTCACGAGGTACACGCCATGAAGTCGGCGCTTCGGCTGCGCAGCGTGGGTCAGGCGATCTCCCCGGCGAGGGCGCGGCTGAACGCGACCCAGAATGGATCTCGGTCCGCCGGCTTGAGTGGATGGCCTCGATCGATAGAGGGTTGGCGGGCCTTCGTAAAGGCACCGATGTCCACGGCGAGGCTCCCGGCTTTCTTGAGCCTCCGAATCACGTCAGCCGCGGCGTCCGGATCGGCCGCAATGAGGAGGGTTCCCTCGCTGATCGCGTCGAGCGGATCCATCCCGAAGACGTCCGAGACCGCCGCCACGGCTGGATCGATTGGGACCTTCGTCAGGTCGATGTCGACGCCGAGGCCGGAGGCCTGCGCCATCTCCCACACCGCATTGCGCACCCCGCCTTCGGTCGCATCGTGCATGGCCCACACTCCATCGGTCCGGAGGCCGACGGAGGCCGCCGCGAGCGCGTCGTCGACGGTGCTCATCGACTCGAACAAGGCCCGCGCGCGCCGAGTCGTGTCCGGTCCGAGTTGACGCTCCACAAGGTCCGGGAATGTGTTCGACAGGATTGCCGTAGCCTCCAGGGCGGCGGTCTTCGTGACGAGCAGGCGGTTGCCCGGCCGCGCCATGTCCGCGGTGACCCAGCCGTCTTTGGGGGCGATTGCGAGGAAGGTGGCCCCGCCGACCATCGGATACGCGCAGCCTTCGTAGCGGCCCGTGTGGCCCGTGACGATCGCGGCGCCGTACTTGCGGCATTCGCGGTCGGTGACGCGGAGCATCGTCTCGATCTGGTCGTCCTCGATGTCCATCGGGAGGTTCCAGTCGAGCGTGATGTACTGCGGCGCCACGCCCGAGGTCGTGAGATCCGAGGCGAGGATGTGGAAGGCGAACCAGGCGGCGCGCTCCCAGCCATACTGAGGCACGATGTAGATCGGATCCGTCGTGGAGACCATCGCGCGTCCGTCTGCCAAGAGTACGACCCCGACGTCCACGCCGTTCGCGGGTCCGACCGCGACGTCGTTACGCTTCGTCCCGAGGTGCCGCGCGATCACGTTCTCGAAGAAGGCTCGGCTCACCTTGCCCATCGGATATTTGGGCATCGGCACGTTCGTCATGGTCCGGGAGACAGCTCAGGATCCGCGGGCCGAAAACGCCTCGTGTTCCCGACGCCAATATTAGTTCGATCAGGTTCCAAGGGTCTCTGTTCCTCAAAACGTGGACAAGTAGGACATTACTTAAAGTCCACGATGATTCCTGCATCATGGTCGGGCACCGACCCTGCGGCCTGAACCTCCCGACTCAGACAGGCGTTTAACGTCTCCGGGGAACCCACGGCGACGAGTCTGCGAGGTTCGAGGTTGACCGCGGCGTTGTGATCCCGGTCGTCCACAAACCCGCACGACGGGCAATGATACACGCGAGCGTGCAGCGGCATTTGCTTTCGACCGCCGCAGTTCGAACAGAGTTGAGAGGAAGGATGGAACCGGTCGGCAATGACTATCCTGCTGCCGAACCACCGGGTCTTGTATCCGAGTTGCCGCCGGACTTCCCCGAGGGAGGCGTCTTGGATGCCCTTGGCAAAGCCGCTTCGCATCAGTCCTTTCACGTTGAGGGCTTCCATCCCGATGATGGAGTAGTTCTTGGCGAGCTTCGTGGTCATCTTGTGGAGGGCGTCCCTGCGGATGTTGGCGATCCTCCGGTGGGCGCGGGCTAGCCTATGGACGGCCTTTCCACGGTTATTGCTTCCTTCCCGTTTGCGGCTCACTGACCTCTGGAGGCGCTTGAGTCTCCGTTCGTGGCGAGTCAGCCCCTTCGGGTTCTCGAAGGCCGTCCGATCAGACAGGGTCGCGAGGGCTGAGACGCCGAGGTCCATGCCGGCTTCAGGGCCGTTATTGGTGGGGACTGCGATGTTCTGTACAACGTTGATTGAGACGAACCAGCGGCCTGCCCTCTCCGATACCGTGGCGCTGAGAATGCTAATGTCTTCCCACGGGACATAGCCGCGTTCCTTCAATCGGACTACGCCGAGGAGCGGAATCTGCACGCAGTCGGCGTAGACCCTGACGCGATGGCCCTCGATGCGGAAGGAGCCAAGACCGCGGCGTTTGGTCTTGAACGCCGGACGACCGATGTGCGGGCCGAATCGCGGCGCCTTGCACTCTTTGCAGACCGTAGGAGTCGTGAGCCCGGACTCCTTGTCGCCTCTGAGGTGCCTGAAGAGATTCCGATAGGCCTTGTCCAAGTCCCACAACGCCTCCTCCGGAACGCATTTGCTGGCCTCGTACATCCAAGGGAACTCCTTCGGCTTGCGGCGGTTGAGTTCGTTCTTGAGCGACAAGATGCTCCTGTTCAGACTGTGCTCCCGGAAGGCCGTCTCTTTCCGCTCCAGAGCCCAGTTGTAGGCGAACCGGGAAATGCCGCAAGCCTTCACGAAGTGCCGAACCTGGTCGTCAGTGGGGTACAGCTCGGTCCTATAGGCCCGTTGGATCTTCATCAGCAACTTCCATGGACTTCTGTTCTCGGCTGTGATTGCCTCGTCTTCCCGGAGGTGGGCGCGAACCGGGGTGAATCACCAGTGATATTCTGCGCGGAGCCGTCGTTCCGTTCCATTCCCTGAAGGAGGACTCAAAAGACCTTCACCCTTCCGGTGGGGGGTGCCAGAAAGTACTCTTTCTGGCCGGAGCGCACACAGGCCGTCTCGACGATCTCCGAGCCCAAACAACTGCGCCGGTCACGAGGTTCTAAGAGTGAAGGCTAAGGGATCGGTTGGCGAGCAGACCGGAGAGTCTCTTCCGGCACCCAGTAAGACCCAGGATGGCCTGTTGGGTTTCGCTCGAGATTGACATATCGTTTGCCACACAGTTTCGCTGAATGCGACAGGGAGTCTCGTAGATGATGCGGCGTGCTTTGTTCGCCGTCGAAAGTCTACTGTCGCCTCCGTGGGTATGTACACTCGTTCTGGCTTCTGTTACGAGCCGAAGCGCCCCTTGCGCGGGGCACTTTCAGCCCTTCCCTTCTGGGCTACCTACTCGGTCGAATCTCCGCAGGCCACTAAGGTCCCTCCGCTCAAGCCTGGGCGAGGAGGCGCACGACGTCAACCGGATAGTCCCCGACGGGAACCCCCGCCTCGGCGAACGCTTTCATCTTCGATTCCGCCGTTCCGCGGCCTGCCTGGATGATCGCGCCCGCGTGCCCCATCCGTTTTCCGGGAGGCGCGGTCCTTCCTGCGACGTAGGCCACGACGGGTTTCGTCACTCGCCTCCGAATGAATTCCGCGGCTTCCTCCTCTGCGGTGCCGCCGATTTCTCCCACGAGGACGATTCGTCTTGTCTTGCGGTCTTTCTGAAACATCGCGAGCGCTTCGACCATGCTCGTCCCAATGACTGGATCGCCGCCGATGCCAATGCAAGTCGACTGGCCCAGCCCCGACTCGGTCATCGCGTTCACGATCTCGTAGGTCAACGTGCCGCTGCGGGAGATCACGCCGGCGTCCCCTGTCTTGAAGATATGATTCGGCATGATGCTCATCTTCGCCTGGCCCGGCGTGGTGATGCCCGGGCAGTTCGGGCCGATGATCGTGCAGCCGCGACTGCGCGCGTAGGGCATCAGCTCGAGGCAGTCGTGGAACGGAATCCGCTCCGTGATGATGACGACGAGCTTGAGTGCCGCCTCGATCGCCTCGATGGCGGCGTCCTTCGCGTACGGCGCCGGGACGAAGATGATCGACGCATTCGCGCCGCGACGGCCGACCGCCTCCTTCACGTTGTCGTACACGGGGACGCCTTCGACCGTTGCGCCTCCCTTACCCGGCGTCACGCCGGCCACGACTTTCGTGCCGAAGTCGAGCATCGCATGGGTGTGGAACCGACCTTGGTGGCCCGTGATCCCCTGCACGACGACCCGGCTCTTCGTGGTGAGGAGGACGGCCGTCTCAGGCGCCCCCCGACTTCACTTTGACCGCGAGTTCGGCGGCTTCCTCCATGGTCTCCGTGGCGTACATCCCGATCGACCGCAGAATCTCCTTCGCGCGGGTTTCGTTGACGCCCTTGATTCGCGCGACGACGGGGATGCGCGTGTGCATGTCTTCGAGGGCCTGCTGCACGCCCAGCGCGACCGTGTCCGCCTTCGTGATCCCGCCGAAGATGTTCAGCAAGATGACGGACGGATTCGCCTTGATCAGGATCTCGAACGCCTGCTTCACCTTCTCCGGGTCATCCGTGCCGCCGAGGTCGAGGAACGTCCCGCCGCGGCCCCCCTTGAGGTTCAAGACGTCGAGCGTCGCCATCGTCAGCCCGGCGCCGTTTGCAATCACGCCGATGTCGCCGTCGAGTTGGATGAACGTGATGCCCTTCTCGTGGGCCTCCTGCTCGAGCGTCGTCCGATCTTGGTCCAGGTTCGCGTACTCCGGATGGCGGTATTCTGCGTTGTCGTCGATCACGAGCTTCGCGTCGCCTGCGATGACCCGGCCGTCGCGCGTGACCGCGAGTGGGTTGATCTCCACGAGCTCCGCGTCCTCCCTGCGGAACAGGTCGTACGACCTTCGCACGATATCCGCGACTTGGTCTCCCACAACCTTGGGCAGCACCAGGAAAGCGATCATCGTCCGCAGGACGTAGGGCTGGAGGCCCGCCATCGTCGGCACGTGCTCCATGAAGATCTGGTCTCGGGGCACCGCCTCGATCTCCATGCCGCCGGTCGCGCTCGCCATCAGGAGCGGCTCTCGGGCAGAGCGGTCGATCGTCAGTCCGACATACAGTTCCTTCGAGATGTCGAGCCGTTCCTCGAGGTAGACCTG
The DNA here is from genome assembly GCA_035637195.1 of Thermoplasmata archaeon. GTDB lineage: Archaea > Thermoplasmatota > Thermoplasmata > RBG-16-68-12 > RBG-16-68-12 > RBG-16-68-12. Next base: position 6,016 of record DASPXQ010000033.1, read on the forward strand.
CTTGACACGGTATCCGTGGATGTCCATCCCGAGGATCTGCCGCGAGACTGCGCGGGCTTCATCCAGGGATTCGGCGGCTTTGATCCCTCCCGCTTTGCCGCGGCCCCCGACGAGGACTTGGGCCTTCACCATGCAGGGAAGCGGCGGATCGGAGATGTCCTCGGCGTTCGAAGCGACGATGCCTCGGGGAACCGGAATGGCGTATCGCGCGAAGATCTCCTTCGCCTTGTACTCGAGAAACTTCATGCCGGCGCGCCGCGGATACGCCACGGGGCGTTAAGGTTTGCCCGTGAGAGGCGGGCACCGATGCGTCCCGAGTCCTAGATCGGCGTCCCGGTCGTCGTCACGAGATCCCGGAACGCTTTCATGATCCTCTTCGTCGTCGGACCTGGCTTTCCATCGCCAATCGCCCGGCCGTCGAGCTCGACGACGGGGCCGATCTCCGCCGCCGTCCCCGTGATGAACGCCTCGTCGGCCGCCCAGACGTCGTACAGGGTGAAGAACCGTTCTTCGGGCTTCAGGCCCAGTTGCGGCGCGATCTCGAGCACCGTCTCCCTCGTCACACCCGGGAGGTTCGTCGATGAAAACGGAGTCGTGACGGTCGAGTTGCGGACGATGAAGAAGTTGTCCGCGGTCGCTTCCGACACGTAGCCGTGGATGTCGAGCATCAACGCCTCGTCGGCGCCGTATTGGTTGGCCTCGACCCGGGCCATGATGTTGTTCAGATAGTTCAAGGATTTGATCGACGGGCTGAGGCTCTGCGGCGGCACTCGACGGTACGACGACGTCACGACCTTCATGCCCCGGTCGTACACCTTGCCGTACAGCGAGATTTGCGGCTGCGCAATGATCACGACGCTAGGCCCGGCCTTGCACTTCCTCGGATCCAGGCCGAGGTCGCCCTTGCCCCGCGTGATGACGGGCCGAATGTATCCCTCTCGGATCTCGTTCCTCCGGCACGTCTCCAGGATGAGGTTCGCCATCTCCTCCTTCGTGTGCGGGATTTTCAGGTCGAT
>DASPXQ010000034.1:0-2646 GCA_035637195.1 Thermoplasmata archaeon
GGACGCGGGCAAGATCGCCGGCCTCGAGGTCCTGCGGCTCGTGAACGAGCCGACCGCCGCCGCGCTCGCGTACGGCCTGGACAAGAAGGGCGAAGGGAAGATCTGCGTCTTGGACCTCGGCGGCGGCACGTTCGACGTCACGCTGATGGAGATGGGCGAGGGCGTCTTCGAGGTCGTGTCCACGTCGGGCGACACCCAGCTGGGCGGCATGGACATGGACAACGCCCTGATCCAGTGGCTCGTCACGGAGTTCCGCCGCGACCATGACGTCGACCTGTCGGGAGACCGCCAGGCGATGCAGCGGCTCCGTGACGCTGCGGAGAAGGCGAAGATCGAGCTGTCCTCGACCGTCGAGACGACGATCAACCTCCCGTTCATCGCCCAGAAGGACGGCCAGCCGTTGCACCTCGAGAAGAAGCTCACGCGGGCCAAGCTGGAACAGCTCGTCGAGCCGGTCCTCGAGCGCCTCGAGAGGCCGATCCGCCAGGCTTTCAAAGACGGCGGTTGGCAATTCTCCGATGTTGGCCATGTCATCCTCGTGGGAGGCCCCACCCGGATGCCCGTCGTCCGGGAACGGTTCGAGAAGATCCTCGGCCGCCCGGCCGAACGGGGCGTCGACCCGATGCAGTGCGTCGCGCTCGGCGCGGCGATCCAGGGCGCCGTCCTGAGCGGCGAGGTCAAGGACATCCTCCTGCTCGACGTGACGCCGCTCAGCCTCGGGGTCGAGACCCTCGGTGGCGTCTTCACGAAGCTGATCGAGCGGAACTCCACGATCCCGACGCGGAAGAGCGAGATCTTCACGACGGCGGCGGACGGCCAGTCGAGCGTGGAGGTCCATGTCCTACAAGGCGAGCGGGCGATGACGGCCGACAACGTCAGCCTCGGCCGCTTCTATCTGACGGGCATGCCACCGGCCCCGCGCGGCGTGCCGAAGATCGAGGTGACGTTCGACATCGACGCAAACGGCATCCTGAACGTGAGCGCGAAAGACCTGGCCACGGGGAAGACCGAGAAACTCACGATCATGGCGCCGCAGCGGATGGACCCGGCGAAGATCGACCAGGCGATGCGCGACGCGGAGAGCCACGCGGAGGAAGACCGCCGGCGGCGGGAACTGGTCGAGTTGCGCAACCACGCGGACCAGCTCGTCTACGCCACGGAGAAGCTCCTCAAGGAACACGGATCCGCGATCTCCGAGGCCACCCGCACGTCCGTCGAGGGCAAGCTCGAGGCCCTCAAGAAGGTCCTCCAGACGGACGACATCTCGAAGCTCCGCGCCGCGGTTGACGCGCTGAACGCAGAAGCCCAGAAGATCGGCGTCGAGATGTACGGGAAAGGCGGCCCCGCCGCCGCGCCCCCGCCGAGCGCCGGCGACGCCGGCGGGCCCTCCGACTCCGGGGTCGTCGACGCGGACTTCGAAGACGTCGACAAGAAGTGAGCGGGGGTCTGAGGGCGGGACGGGCGCCGGATGACCGACCTTGACTACTACGAGGTCCTCGGTGTCCCCCACGGGGCGTCGAAGGACGACATCAAGCGGGCGTACCGCCGGCTCGCGAAGAAGTACCATCCGGACCTGAACAAGGACGACCCGAAGGCGGCCGAGGAGAAGTTCAAGCAGGTCTCCGAGGCGTACGAGGCGCTGATCGACGACGACAAGCGCCGGATCTACGACCAGTTCGGCGCGGAGGGCCTGAAGCAGCAGGTGTGGGGCGGCCAGGGCTTCGACTGGTCCCGATTCACGCACGCGTCGGACGTCGAGGACATCTTCGGCCGGGACTTCTTCGAGTCGGTCTGCGGACGGTCGGGCGGGTTGGGCGGCTCCCTCTTCGAGCAGTTCTTCGGCGGGGGCGTTGTCGGCCGCCGCCGCGGGCCCGCGGCGGGCCAGGACACCCACGTCGAGGTGGAGCTGACCCTCGAGGACGTCGCCCGCGGCGGTCGCAAGGAGATCACGGTCCGGTATCCGATGACGTGCCCCGCGTGTCGGGGGACGGGGGCGGAGGGGGAGCGGCTCGTGACGTGCCCGACCTGCGGAGGTCGGGGCCAGGTGAGCAGCGCCCAGCGGCGGGGCCACAGCCAGTTCATCACGATTACCACGTGCCCGAAGTGCAACGGCCGCGGGCAGTGGCCGGAGGTCCCGTGCCCCCGGTGCCACGGCGACGGCCGCCTCGAGGAGGACCGGACGATCGCGGTCGACATCCCGCCCGGGGTCCCGGACGGGGTCCGGCTCCGGGTGCCGGGACGGGGCCTCGCGGGGGACGCGGGCGCGCCCCCGGGGGACCTGTACGTCGTCATTCGAGTCGCCCCGCACGAGCGGTTCGTCCGGGACGGCGACGACGTGCTCATCGATCTGCCGATCTCGATCTCCCAGGCCGCGCTCGGCACGGAGGTCGAGGTCCCGACCCTTGACGGGAGGAGTCGGCTGCAGGTGCCCGCAGGCATCCAGAGCCACACGGTGCTGCGGCGGCGGGGGAAGGGGCTCCCGAGGTTCCAGGGGCGCGGCCGGGGCGACGAACTCGTGCGCGTGGTCATCGTCACGCCGACCCGCCTGACCGCCGACGAGCGGCGGTTGCTCGAGCAGTTCGGCCGGAGTCGAGGGGAGGATGAGGGCGCGCGGAGCGCCTTCGACCGGTTCCGCAGGCCTTAGGG
>DASPXQ010000035.1:0-4360 GCA_035637195.1 Thermoplasmata archaeon
ATCAACGCAGGCATGAACATCCTGAAGACCGCCTTGGCCTCGAACGAGGCCTTGGCAAGGGCTGTACGGTTCCAGCCCGGTGCCCTCCGCCATGATGTCGTGAGTCCCCTCTACGACCTCCTCCGAGAAGGAGGAGGCGCACGGGACGAGCCGAGCGGAGTGGAGTCCCTGGTGGGGGTGGCCTGACGACCATCACCCATAAGGGTAACAGAACCATCCTCGCCCGACAGGTTTTTGCGCGCCTCGACCTTCCGCCGATGAAGGAGACGACGCCATCGCCGCGATCGAGACGAAAGCGCGCGACGACCTCGCGATCCGAGATCGGCGGGTCGCGGACCGGGTCCAGAAGTTCCCCGAATCCGTGATCCGCGAGATGACCCGGATCGCGGCCTTGCACGGCGCCGTCAATCTGGCGCAGGGCTACCCAGACTTCGAGCCGCCGCCCGAGGTCACGGAGGCCGCGAAGCGAGCCCTCGACGGAGGCTACAACCAATACTCGATCACCTGGGGCGCCCGCGAACTCCGAGACGCGATCGCGCGCCGGGCGAAAGCCTTCAATGGGATCGACGCGGACCCGGAGTCCAACCTCGTCGTCACGTGCGGCTCGACGGAGGCGATGATGGCCGCGATGCTCTCCCTGATCAACGAGGGCGACGAGGCGGTGATCTTCGAGCCGTTCTACGAGAACTACGGCCCCGACGCGATCGTGAGTGGCGCGCGGCCGCGGTACGTGCGGATGGCGTGGCCCGAGTGGACGATCGACGAGGAGCAGATGAAGGCCGCCTTCACGGACCGAACGAAGGTCCTGATCCTCAACACCCCGAACAACCCGACGGGGAAGATCTTCACCCGCGACGAACTGCGCGTCGTCGCGGACCTCTGCGCGGACCACGACGTCGTCGCGGTGACCGACGAGATCTACGAGCACATCGTGTTCGAGGGCGCGAAGCACGTGTCCCTCGCGACCGTCGGCGACATGGCCGAGCGGACGATCACGATCAACGGTCTCTCGAAGACGTACAGTGCGACGGGATGGCGGGTCGGCTGGGCGATCGCCCCTCGCACGCTCGCGAGTGCGATGCGCCGGACGCATGACTTCCTGACGGTCGGCGCGCCTCACCCGCTGCAGATTGCGACGGTCGCGGCCTTGAACCTCCCGGAGTCGTACTACCGCGAGCTCGCGCGGGCGTATCAGGAGAAGCGGGACGTCTTCGTCCGCGGCCTCCAGGAGGCGGGACTCGACTGCCGCCCTCCCGCCGGGGCGTACTACGTCATGGCGGACTTCTCCGCGTTCCCGTTCCCCGACGACTGGGCGTTCGCGATGTACCTTGTCGAGCGGCTCCGGGTCGCGGTCGTCCCGGGAAGCTCGTTCTACGGCGACCCGAAGGACGGGCAGCGGTTCGTCCGGTTCATGTTCTCGAAGAAGGACGAGACGCTCCGGGAGGCGGTCTCGCGGGTCCAGGGCCTGCGGGACGTGCGGTGACATGCCGGGCGACGCGGACGTCGTCCTGGTGGGCGGGAGGATCTTCACCGCCGGGCCGGAGCGGACGTGGGCCCGCGCCCTGGCCGTCCGCGGGGAGCGACTCGTCGGCGTCGGCACGGACGCGCAGGCGGAGCGGTGGGCCGGCCGTCGGACGCGAGTCGTCGACCTGACCGGCCGCACCGTGGTCCCGGGATTCGTCGACGCGCACGCGCACATGGCGGAGTCGGCGGGGGAGCGTGGGTGGACGCGGCTCGATCAGAGTCGGGACTTGGCGGACGCCGTCGAGCGGCTCCGTCGGATCGCGGCCGCCACGCCGCGGGGCGGTTGGGTCATCGGGATCGATTGGGACGAGTCGAAGTGGCCGGAGGGCCGGTTCCTCGCGCGCGAGGACCTCGACCGCGCGTCGACGGCCCACCGGGTCGTCGCGCGCCGGGTCGACTGTCACATGGGATCGCTCAATTCGCGGTCGCTCGAGGCCGCATCGGATCTCGCCGGCACGCGGGGGTTCGAGGTCGACGCGTCCGGCCGGCCGACCGGCGTCTTGAAGGAGGCCGCGTTCGCGGAGTTCCATTCGCGCTTCGAAGGAGACGAATCGGCGATCGAGCGGGGGCTGCCGGCGATGGCGCGGATGGCGCATCGGCTCGGAGTCACATCGATCCACGACGTCGTCGGCGTGGCGCAATGGCGGGCCTACCAACGCGCGCATCTTGGGGGCCGGCTCGGCCTGCGCGTGTACGCGATGCTCCGCCATGACCTCCTGGCGCCGCTGATCGACGCGGGCCTACGCACCGGATTCGGCGACGCGTCGTTGCGGCTCGGGGCGATCAAGGTCTTCTCCGACGGTTCGCTCGGCGCGCACACCGCCGCCCTCCGGGATCCGTACGCGGACCTCCCGGGCGAGAAGGGAATGCTCGTCCACTCGCCCTCGGATCTTCACAATCTCTTGGAGCGAGCGCACCGCGCCGGATTCCAGACGGCGACGCACGCAATCGGCGACGCCGCGATCCGCCTCGTCGTCGAAAGCCTCGAGGCGATCCAAGACGCGGAACCGCGGGACGACGCGCGCCACCGGATCGAACACTACGAACTCCCCGACGAGGACGTCTTGCGAGGCACGAAGGCCGCCCGCCTGATCGCCTCATGCCAGCCGAACTTCGTGGGGCAATGGAGTGCTCCGGGCGATCTGTACGAGAAGCGACTGGGACACGTGCGGGTGGTCCGGAACAATCCCTACCGTCGGATCGTCCGCCGTCGGATCCCCCTGTGCTTCGGGTCGGACGGCATGCCGTACGGCCCGCTATACGGCATCCACTGGGCGGTCAACGGCCCCTTCCCGGACCAGCGGATCTCTCCGGAGGACGCGTTCCGCGCGTACACGGTCGGCGGCGCCTACGCCGCCCTCGGACGCGACAGCGCGGGGTCCCTCCACCCGGGCGCCCTCGCGGACTTCGTGCTGCTCGACGGCGACCCGTTCCGATATCCGCAGACGATCGCCCGATGCCGCGTGCGGGAAACGTGGATCGGAGGGGTCCGCGCGTTCCCAGCGACAAGCGCGTGATGCGCCCCGCCGACGGTGCGGGTCCGCGCCGATGCGCCTTTTACGCGTTCCGATGCTGCACCTCGGCGCGGAACGCCCGGAGGACGGATCCCCAGATCTTGTCGTCCCGCCGGAGTTTGTTCTCGAAGTTGTTGACCTCGACCCAGCCCTCGAAGGCGGTTTTCGTCTTCGCGTCGAGGCGGCCGGACACGGGACCGCGATAGAGCCCCAGCTTCGCGAGGCCGGCCTGCATTTCCCGGACCACCTCCGGGTTGAGGCGCACGACGTCTTTCGGGTCCTCGCGGTTCAGCAACGTCACGTCGTACACGTTGAAGGCCCGGATCAGCTCCTCGATCGGCTGCGGATGGTCGTCGACGCGGACGTCGACCCAGCGGTCGTTGAAGCCTCCGTACCCGCCGGCCTCGCGGACCACGAGGAGCGCGGCGGACTGTTGCCCGCGCCGGTCGCCGCCCGCGCGTTGCCCGGCGCTGAGCGCCGCGAGGAGGCGGACCGGCAGATCGCCCTGCGTGACCTCGAACGTGCGGGACATCGCTTTCACGACCTCCTCGCCCGCGAGCAGGTTGCCCTGGCAGGCGTACGACGACCCGACGAGATGGCCCGCCCACGCGATGCACCCTTTCCCGGTGTAGGAGGCGGCGCGGCCCCGCGCGTCGACGAGCGCGACCTGCCGTTGCGTCGCATCCTTGTCCGTTGCGACCAGTTTCTTGAGGACCTCCTTCGGCGCGAGCCCGCGCTTCATCATCGCGAGCGCCTTCGGCCCGTACGCGGTGTTGGCGTACGACTGGGTCGCGACCGCGCCGACCCCCGACCGGGCGAACGGCACGACCGCGCCGACGGCCACGAACTTCGATTCGACGGCGACGCCGAGGTCTTTCGTCTTGGGGTCGAACGCGACGATGCTGAACGTCGACGGCCGCGGCGCGCCCATCGAGGCGGCAACAGCCGCTCGCTATTTCGTCGTTCGCACAAACTTAAGCGCGCCTTCGGGCTGCGGGACCCGCCGGGAATGCACATCCTGCTCGACTTGTACGGAGTCGTCCTCGATCACGAGAAGATGTTCCGCGGGTACCGCGATCGGCTGGGGGAAATCCTGTCCGAACGGTTCGGCGGCGACGCGGACGCGTGGCGGCGCGCGCACGATGACGCGTTCGTCGCGTATGTGCAGCGGGTGAACGAAGCGGATTGGGATGCACGCGGATGGGCCGAAATCGTCGATGAGCTCGACACGCGGCAGCTCGTCGAGATGTTCGATCGGGCCGGCGTTGCGGCGAGCCCCAAGGACCCGCTCGCGCTCTCGAGGGAGCTGGAGCGGGAGGCGA
>DASPXQ010000036.1:0-8322 GCA_035637195.1 Thermoplasmata archaeon
CGCGGTCACGCACCTCGCGAAGGCGATCCGGCTCTCCGACCGCGCCCGAGAGGCCAGGCGACAGGAGTTGATCCGCCGCGCAATCGATTACGACGTCGAGTTCGAGGACACCCAAGACGTGTCTCGGATGTTCGACGAGGCCCTCGCGGTGATCGAGGATGTTTTGCGCGTACAACCGGGGCACTGGAAGGCGCTCCTCCTCAAGGCGAGCCTGCTGTTCCGGAAAGACCGGACGGCGGGACGTCCGCAGGCCCTCGAGATCCTCGCGAAACTCGCGGAGGCGGACCCGACGAACCGACAAGTGCCCTTCACGATCCGGAAGATCGAGCGGTCGTGCGCACGATGCGAGGACACCGGCTTCTGTCCGTATTGCAAGGGCCGTGGGACAAAGCGATTCCTTCGGATGGAATCGAAATGTGAAAAGTGCTACGGCCGGGGCATCTGTCCCGCGTGCGGGATCCTCTAGTCACTCGTCCTCGGCGTCCTCGAGGTCCGCGACGGCCGGGTCCTTCCCTTCGATCCACTCCACGCGGTCCGCGTGGCCGAGCTCGCCGCAGGCGAGGCACTCCCACCCGAGCGCGTAGTCCTCGAACATCACGAGGCCCCGCTCCTCCTTGCCGCACTTCGAGCATGGGCCCGGCACGTAGCCGCTCACCCGGAAAGCGCGGATGACGATCTCGCCCATCGCCCGACCCCGCGCGCCTCATTTGTCCGGGGCGTCGTCCTCGCCGGTCGGGTGGACGTACCAGTCCGGGACGCCCTCGTCGCCCCCGAGGTCGCACTTCGGGCAGACGTAATCGAGGATCGGATAGTTGCCGTGCGAGTGTTGCACGAAGAAGATCTTCTCGGAGCCGCACTTCTCGCACTTCTGTGGCTCCCCGCCGATGTTCTTCCGGCTGAACATCGCGCGTCCGAGACGACGGGCGACCATAAACTTGCCGGTGTCCGCAAGGTCTTTCGGACCGAGGTCGATGGCCGTCCGTGTTCCTGCGGTTCTCCCGCTTCCGGTTCCGCGACGGCAAGGAGTCGGACGGGATCGAGATCCTCCGGAGGCACACGGCCGCGATCCGGGCGACGCCGGGCTGCCGGGACGCATGGCTTGGGCAAGGTCAGCATCCCGCCACCGAATGCGTCGTCGTGGCCCTGTTCGATGACGAGGATTCCCTGCGGAAGCTCGAGGGGCGCCTGCGCTCGGACCCGGCCCGAGGTGGCGATTTCTTCTCCCTCCTCTCGTTGACGACGCAGCCTCCGGAGGTCACGCAGTACGAGATCCGGTAGTCGGGACTCCGGGAGCTTTTTAGGGCGGTGTGCCAATCCGGACTGGGACAGACCATGGCGGTTTCCTTCGCGACGCTCGACCAGCGGCTGTCGCGCGATTTGCGTCAGCTGCACGACTTTCTCTGGGACCCCCTGTGGACGGGGAGCGAGGAACGGCTTCGGAAGGACCTGCTGAAGGGAGCCGCTTCGCTCGACACGTTCCTGAAAGCTGGAGGCCGCCTCCGCAAGCACGCGGCGGTGCTCGCGAAGCCCTGGAGCCGGGAGCATCAGGGGAGCGCGTTGTACGAACTGCTCGATGATGTGCTCGGGCTGACTGCGGCCACCGAGCTGGTCGGGAAATCAAAGTTCCGGGAAGCCGTGGTGCGGGCCGAGGCGGTAATCGAGAGCACGAGCATCGGAGTGTGCACGACCGCGAAGTGCTTCGAAATCGTCGAGGAATGGGAGGCTCGGAAGATCGATTTCGAGACGTACACCCGACGTCTCGCGGACGCCCTCGCGTTGAAGCTCGTCCCGCAATCGGACCAGTTCAGGCGAGTCCTGAACGCCATCCATGACCTCGGATCCGAGTGGGACGTGTCCGCATCGAAGACGGAGCAGACGCTGGCGGCGCGGGCCGCGACCGAGGGTGCGGCGTGGTGCGTGATCCGCAGCATCGCAATCCGCACGATCCTCGGCGAGCCTCCAAAGGTTCCCGAGAAAGACTTCGGAGACCTACTTGAACGGATCGTCCGTAGGCTGTGACGGGTCTCGGTCAGACTTTTGAACGGAGTTGGGGGCGATACGACTTCGTGCCGTCAGGCAGATCCGTTGCGGTGAAGTCGCCGTACAGGTACGGATAGTCTCGGATGCAAATTTCGGCAATCTGATTGAAGACCATTCGGATTTCGACCTCGGCCGACGGATCCGTTCGCATCTCGATCACCCATCGGAGCGTGCGGTGGTTCGCGGACCAGATCAGATTCGTCGCCAGTCCATCCGGGAGGATCCGTCGAAGCGCCGACGTGAGCCGCTTCTTGTGGTCCATCGACAGCTTGTCCCACGGCACGCCCCTTTCGAGGTCACGGTATGCGCGCTCCGAGTCCTCGACCGCTTTCTGCATAGCGCGACGCTGCTCTTCGTTGAGCTCGTCGGGAATCCAGAACCTAATCTCTGGCGGACGGACATACCGCAACGACTCCTGGCTGATCGCCGTCCCAACGCGATGGCGGACGATTTCATGACTGCATACTCGGCTCACGTGGAGGATGGCCCAATGCGTATAGCCGTGCTCCAGGATCGATCCGTCTCCTTTCATCATGATGTTCTTGTAATAATCGGCCGGATCCTCGCGAATCCGCGTCACGTTCGGGTTCAAGCCGGGTTCGTATGATTCGTAGCAGATCCGTCCTGCGAATTCGATCAGCGCCTGGCCGTCCCGTCCCCGAGATGCCATAAATCGATCCTGGGCCTCCTGGCTGACGCCGATGCTCGCCATGGCCGCCCGCATGGCCTCTGGATTGACGACGGTCTCTCCAATTTTGATGACGACGGGTTTCACGGGCTTCATGGAATCCTTCTCCTAGCCGCGTATCTGAAAGGCAACGCAATTTTGCAGATAAGGACTTCCGCGGGTCGGGCGAATCCGGCTATAGCCACCTGAAAAGGACCTTCCAGAACTCGGCCTTCTCGGGTTTCTTCCCTCCCGCGAGGACGGTCTGGAGGACGTACTTCTTCTGCGCGTCCTGGTTTTCGAATCCGGCCGACATCGCATCGTAGAGCGACAGCCGCTCGAGGTTCGTCTTCTCGACGAGGATCGCCTGTCCCTCGCCGACGACCTCGTCCTTGAACTTCACGACGAGCCGGTTGCCCGGGACGAGGCCGATTCGATCGTGCTCCTGCGGCGACAGGTACGTCTGGTAGACGTACTGCTTGCGGACCTTCTCCTCGGCGCCGGGATACGAGATGACGATCGTCTTCGGGGGCGCGGCGTTCGGAGGGATCATCGGACTCGTCCGCGGACGAATCCGCGAGCGGGGATGAAGCTTTCTCCGTCAGAGTGCCGCGAGGACCTCGTCGGTGTGGCCCTCGACCTTCACCTTCGGCCAGATCCGCGCGATCATGCCCCGCTCGTCGACGAGGAACGTCGTCCGCTCGATTCCGAAGTACTCCCTCCCGTACAGGTTTTTCTTCTTCCAGACCCCGTACGCCTCGGTCACGCGGCCGTCCACGTCGCTGAGCAGCGGGAAATTCAGGTGGTACTTGTCCTTGAACTTCACATGGCTCTTCGAGTCGTCCCGGCTCACCCCGAGGACGATCGCCCCCTTCGCCGTCACGCGGCCCAAGTTGTCGCGGAAGGAGCAGGCCTCCTTCGTGCACCCGGGCGTGTCGTCCTTGGGATAGAAGTACAGGACGACTTTCTTGCCGCGAAGGTCCTTCAGGGCGATCCGGCGTCCGTCGTCGGCCGGCAATGTGAAGTCCGGCGCAGGGCCGCCGACCGCCATCATCGATTCACCGACGGTCTGCAGGCGTCGCCTCGATTTAACGTCACCGATTCGGTCCACGAGGCCCGGCGGCGCGGAATGCGCGGGTTCCTCCCATATAGTATCAAGTTTGGGATTTCGGGTCGCATCCTTTATGTAAACGGACCCGGTTCGTTTTCGTTAGCCTCCCCAGCCGCAGGTGCCAAAGGGACACAATGCCTCGGAGCTCGACGCCTCGGAAGCCGGCGAGCGGCCTCAAGCCGGTCCTCAAATCGGCCATCGCCAGGGCGAAGCCGTCCAGAGGTCCCCCGCCGTCCGAGGCGGCGGCGTCCGCCCAGCAGGGCCTCCTCCAGCTCACCTTTGCTCGTCACGCCCACGGCTATGGGATCCTCGCGGCGGCGGCCTTCCTGCTCAACGCGATCCTCCTGCTCACGCTCGCCCCGCAGCTCGGATCGCAACAGCCGCTCCCGCTGCCGCCCGGGTTCCAAATCGAGTTCCTCCTCTGGCTCCTGCCGGCCGTGGCGGGCGCCCTCGCCTCGTGGGACGCGGTGCGGCTGAAGCGCGAGCCGTACCGGAGGCACTACCTCTCCGGGCACTTCGGCACCTCGGCCGCGGGGATGGCCCTGTTCTTCGTCGTGGCTCTCGCGATCATCCTCCGTCAGACCCTGCCCCCGTTCATCGCCCCATGGATCTTCCCGATGGCCGTCGCGGGCCTCCCGCTCACGATCATCTCGATCGGGCTGACGTGGCAGGGCTTGGGCATCCGGAAGCTCGGCAGCTTCGTCTCCGCCCTCGTGTTTCCGATCCTCATGGTCTTCCTCGTCATCGGTCAGGTCACGCTCACGACGCCGCTCGGCCCGCTCCTCTTCATGATCGCCTTCCTCACCGGGGCCGTGACCACGGAGGTCTCCGGCTCCCTGTTGCACATCATCGCTTCCTCGACGTCGGTCTACCAGCGGGAGATCCTGAAGGCGGACAACACGAAGGTCGCGATGGTCCAGCAGGACTACCAAAAGAAGCGGGAGGCGCTCGACTACAAGGAACGGGCGCTCCGCGGACGAGAGGCTCACCTCGAGGCCTTGCAGCAAGAGCTCGAGGACCAGGCGAAAGACCTGAAGACGAAGATTTCGGACACGACGAGCCGCGAAGTCGCGATCGACAAAGCCACGAAGGATTTGCGCGACCTGGACCGCAAGGTCGCGTCGACTCGAGCGGAGATCGAGGCGAAGGCCGAGGAGATGCGGCTCCGAGATTCCGATCAGTCCACGCACAAGTCCGAGCTGGAGAAGGTTCGGCAGGCCCTGAACGCCCGCGAAGCCTCGCTGGCCGAGCGGGAGAAGGAGGTCAAGCGCACGTCGATCGAGATCACCTCCCAGGTCCGCGGCGCCGAGACAAAGGTTAAGTCGATCGAGGAGCGCGAGGCCCGCATCCAGGAGCTCGAGAAGTCATTCGACTCCAAGCGAACGTCCATGATGAAGAAGGAGAAGGAGCTCGAGCTGAAGGAGTCCGAATTGCGGCTGAAGCTCGAGCACGCGCAGGCCACCACCTCGTCCGGAGACGCGACCCGCATCCGGGAGCTGAAGGACTGGGAGACCAAGATCCTCGCCAAGGAGAAGGAACTCGGGAAGCAGGAGGTCGAGCTGCGCACGATGGAGAGCCAGCTCCGCGAGCGCTACGAGAACGCGACCCGGATCGACAAGCAGGCCCAAGGGCAGCGCAAGATGTTCGAGGACCGGGAATCGGAGCTCGTCGCCCGCGAAAAGTCCATCTCGGACAAGGAAGCGGCCCTGCGTGGCCGGGCCGCGGAGATTCAGCGGCAGGGAGCGGCCGTCGAAGACGCCCAGCACGAGCTCGACGGCAAGACGAAGAAGTACGCCGAGTTGTTCAAGGACGCGAAGATGAAGGAGGCCGTGGCCGGGTCGAACGAGCAGGACATCCGCCGGCAAAAGGAGACCCTTGACTCGAGGGAACGGAAGCTCGCGGAGATGCAGGCGAACCTCCAATCCGAGATCAAGAGGCTGAACGAAGAGAACCGGAACATCCTGGAGAAGTCGAAGGAGCTCGAGGAGCGGGAGTCCGATTTGCAGCTGCAGTCCTTGGAGCTCGAGACGAAGTCGCGCGAGACGCGCGCGACGGGATCGACACCGGGCATGCGGGACATGGGTCGCGACGCCCAGCTCGAGGAGTGGGAGCGCCGGCTGCGGGAACGCGAGGAAGAGTTCAAGCGCCGACTGTACCAGAAGGAAAAGGAGTTCGAGATGCGGGAAGGCGCCCTCAAGGCGCGCATCACGACGCCCGCCGGGGAAGCGGAAGCCGAGGAAGCCGTCGCTGTCGAGAAGAAGGCGGAACGCGTCAAGACCGGCACCCCGCGCCTCGATGATCTCCTGTACGGAGGCATTCCGTTCAACTCGAACGTCCTCTTCGTCGGCCCGGCGTTCGTGGGGAAGGAGGTCGCGCTCCTGAACTTCGTCGCGGAGGGCCTGAAGAAAGGAGTCCCGGCGATCATCATCACGACGACGAAGCTCCCGATCGATGTCGCGAAGGACATCGCCCCGATCCTACCGACTTTCGTGGAGTACGACCAGCTCGGCCTGGTGCGGTGGATCGACTGCACGTCGCCGATGCAGGGCGGCAAGGCGGTCCGGGAGAAGAACGTCTGGCGCGTGAACGGCCCGACGGATTTCGACAACATCCACCAGATCGTGGACCAGCTCGATGAAGAGTTCAAGAAGAAGTACCCCTACTTCCGGCTCGCGTTCCTCACGCTGAGCTCGGCGATCACGCAGGCCGACGAGCGGGAGGCGATGAACTTCTTCCAACGGCTCGTGAACCGTCTGCGGCAGACGAAGGCGGTCTCCGTCATCACCGTGGAGCGCGGCATGCACACGGACCAGACGCTCGAAGCGCTCGAGCACACGGTCGACGGCGCGATCCACTTCAAGTCGGACAAGCAGAAGACGATGCTCCAGGTCGTCGGCCTCGGCGAGGTGCAGACGCACGACTGGGTCCCCTACAAGTTCACGAACAAGGCGATCATGATCGGGTCGTTCCAGCTCGAACGAATCCGCTGACGTCCGGCCACGCAAGCCTATTTCTCCGTCCTCGCCAATCGCGCGGCGGAGGAGACTCTCACGGCCGAGGAATGCGCCGTACAGAAGCTCATCGCGGATGTCGCGCTGTTCGCCGGCGATCGGGTCCTGCTGGTGAAGTACCGCGACGTGCGGCGGTACGACGGTCAGCGGGGCTGGTTCCTCCCGGATGATTACCTGCGGTTCGCCGAGCATCCCGAGGAAGCCGCGAAGCGGATTGCCCTCGAACAGGCGGGACTCGACGTCGCCCGCGTCCGGCTCGCCCGGATCGAGTCGTTCGCGGACGGCGCGTGGCACCTGACGTTCCATTATCGGGCCGCCGTGAAGGGCGCGGCCGACGTGACGCCGGTGGGGAACGTGGCCGCCGCGGAATGGTTCAAACTCACGGACCTCCCGGATGTCGACGAGGTCGCCCATCACGGATGGGCGCTCGAGACGCTCAAGGGGATGCGCCCTGGGGTCCGCTGACGTCCGACGCCGACCGGAGCCGCTTCCCGAGGTGCTGTGCGAGCACGACCCCGGCGATGATCATCCCTCCGCCCGCGACGGTTCCCAGGGTCACGGGCTCCTGCAACAGCAAGACCCCACCGATCACGGCGACCAGAGTGCTCGCGTAGATGTAGGCGCCCGCGGACGCCGCAGGGATCCGCGCGAGGGCCCGGAACCAGATGCCGTATCCGACGAACGTCGGGAAGACGCCGAGGAAGGCCACCGCGGCCCACGCGTCGAGCCCCATCGACGTCACGTCACGAGTGAACGTCGGACCGAAGGCGAGGACGACGGGGAGGAGGAGAACCGTCGCGAGGAGCAGGGTCCACGCCACGAAGGTGAAGGGCGGAAATCGGCGGAGGTAGTTCTTGCCGAGGACCGCGTAGAGCGCGGAGAAGATCGCGGGCGGGACGACGATCAGGGCGCCTTCAGAGGCGCGGAATTCGTACGCGCTCTGTGGGCGCGCGAGCAGGATCATCACTCCGAGGCCCGCGAACGCCAACGCGATGCCCAAGGCCTGGATCCTCCCAAGTCGCTCCTTCAACACGGGAATCGCAAGGAGCGCCATGAACGCCGGCGCGGAGGCGATGATCAGGGACGCGGTCCCCGCGGTCACGCCGGGGTCCGTCTCCCCGAGGTTCAGGAAGAGGTGGTACCCGACGAAGCCGAGGAAGGCGAGCAAGACGAGCATCGGGAGGTCGGCGCTCGGGGGCGGCCGCCGGACCTTGCCGCTCTTCACGAGATAGGCGACGAACAGGATATCGGCGATCGCGAAGCGAAGAAACGTGAGCGTGACCCACGACATGGAGGCGAGCGCCGCCTTGATCGCGACGAACGCGAGGCCCCAGAACAGGACCAGGAAGATCATCGGGGCGTGGACGGTCCACAGAAGCTGATTCGTCGGGCGGACCGCCATGTGCGGACGAGGAGGGCGACCGATAAAAACGTGCGCCCATCCATCGCCGGTCGTTCACATCAGGTACACGGGCGGGAACTCGGGATCGGAT
>DASPXQ010000037.1:0-3645 GCA_035637195.1 Thermoplasmata archaeon
TTCCTTCGCCTTCGGTTGTCCGAGGATGCGGACGAGTCGCTGACTGCCGCCGGCCCCCGGGACGAGGCCGATGTTCACTTCCGTCTGCCCGAGCTTCGCGCGTTTCGCCGCGATCCGGAAGTCGCATGCGATGGCGAGCTCAAGGCCGCCACCGAAGCAATGGCCGTTGATCGCGGCGATCGTCGGCCTCGGGAAATTCGCCAAGCGGCTGAAGACTTCCTCGGCGCGGCGGGAGAACTGCCAGACCTTGAACGCCTTCGAGATGTCGCTGAACGACGTCAGATCGGCGCCGGCGCTGAAGGCTCGGTCGCCGGCCCCGGTGATGACGACGCACCGCACGTCCGCATCGCGGTCGAGCTCGATGAGCGATCGCTCGAGCTCGTCGAAGACCTGCGGGCTCAGCGTGTTCAGGCGGTCGGGTCGATTCAACGTCACGGTCGCCACCATGCTCGCCGTGTCTGTCGTCACGAGGATCGTGTCGTACTTCGTCACCTCACCACCGCCTCGATGCTCGTAGAATCCCTTACCGGACTTCACGCCAAGATCACCGCGGGCAACCATGTCCTCGAGAATCTTCGCGGGCTTGGAACGCGGATGCCGGTTCAGCGCTGCTAAGACGACATCGATCCCCAGATCGTCCGCCGTCGCGAGCGGACCCTTCGGGAACGCCGTGCCGAGACGCATCGCCTCGTCAATCTCGGCGGGACTCGCGACATCCAGCGAGACGAGTTCCGCGGCCTCGTTGATCATCGGCGCGAGGATGCGGATTGGTTCGAACGTCGCGCCGATCTCGGGCGTGAGCTTCGGACGGCCCTCGGCGTACGCGTAGAAGCCCGCTCCGGCCTTGCGGCCAACCTTCTTCGCGTCGACGAGCGCCTGCACGGCCTTCGGCATCGGCCGGTTCGCATTCACAATCAGATGGTGCAGGACGTCCACGCCGACCTGGTCCGCGAGCTCGAACGGCCCCATCGGGAATCCCGCCCGGAACCGCATCGCGGCGTCGATCGTCTCGATCGGGATTCCCTCCTGCTCATGGATCCACGCAGCCTCCTCGAAGTACGGCCCGAGGACGCGGGTCGTGATGAAGCCCGGGACGTCCTTCCGCACGACGATCGGCGTCTTGCCGAGGGACTTCGTCAGATCGACCGCCGCCGCGAGCGTCGCGTCGCTCGTCGTGTCGGCGCGGATCACCTCGATGAGCGGCATGAGCATCGGCGGGTTGAAGAAGTGCATGCCGACGACCTTTTGCGGCCGCTTCGTGGCGCGGGCCATGTTCGTGATCGGCAACGCGGAGGTGTTCGAGGCGAGGATCGTCTTCTCGGGAGCGGCCGAGTCGAGCTCCTGGAATACCTTCTTCTTGAGCTGGGCATCCTCGAACACCGCCTCGATCGCGATGTCGGCGTCCTTGCATGCCTCTCGAAGGTCGAGCGTCGCACGGATGCGAGCGAGGGCCGCGGCGGCCTCCGCCTGCCGGATCTGATTCTTCTCGACGAGCTTTCCCAGCGACCAACGGATGCGTTCCAGCCCGCGGTCGAGGTATTCTTGCTTGATGTCCCGCAAGCGGACGTCGTGGCCGTGGAGGGCCGCGAGCTCCGCGATGCCGTGGCCCATCTCCCCCGCACCGATCACCGCGATCTTCATTGAACCGCGTCCGCCGCCTCGGATGGTCCGTGCGGAGTTAAAGGTGTGGCCCTTGAAGCGCGAAGCCTTGTATGCGCGGGCTCCTTGTCTGCGGTGGCATGGCGGACCTCCTCCAGGCCGCAGGGATCGTCATCGCGACCGTCGCTGCAGTCGTCGTGCCGTTCGTCGTCGTCCCGGAAGTCCTCGAGCGAAAAGGAGGCTACAATCCCCGGAGCGGATTCGTCCGCGGCGTCGTGTGGGCGTCCTTCCTGGCAATCGTCCTGGTGCCGGCGATCGCGAGCGGGTTCCTCTTCTCCGTGACGAATCCCGCCGACTGGCTGATCTTCCTTGTCGCCATCGCGGTCGCCGTGCTGTACGACTACTACCGCTTGAACCCGGACAAGGCGCCTTGGGTTCGTTCCCGCTCTTGACTCGGGAACCTGACGTGGATGCCTATGCCGAGGGACAGGCTCACTCGGGCCCACTGTACAGAATCCGGTCGATGTCTTCCTCGCGGGTTTCGGCGCCCCAATCGAACGGGGCTTGAAGGATGAGCTTCCGGACTTTGTCCCGCAGCGGAAATCTTGGCGCCTTGAGAAGGATGAACGGCTCGTCTTTCTCGTAGGCGCGTTCCACGAGCTCCTCGATGATGGACCGCTTCGTGACCCGCTTCCCGGAACGAAGACGGGCGTGAGCTTGAAGCGCTTCCAGCTTCCGCCTCGTCTCCTCGGAGACCTTGACATCGGTCCCAGACATGTTCGAGATCATACCGAGTGGAGCTAGAAATAAGTTCGCCCCACCCCGGTAAACCGAGTGTGATTGCTCAGATAAACGACCAGTCCCGCAGGACGTCCTCGAGATTCGGATGGCCGATCTCGTCGAGTTCGTATCGCACGTGGACGACGGGCTTCTTCGTCTTCAGGACGCGGCTCAGGTCGATCGGCGTGCCGCTCAGGACGAGGTCGCACGGCGTCGCGTCGATCGTCTCCTCGAGCTCCCGGATCTGCTTCGGGCCGTAGCCCATGGCGGGCAGGACCTTGCGGGAGTTCGGGTACTTCTTGTACGTCTCCTTGATCGACCCGACGGCGTGGTTCACGGCGCTGACGACCTCCGCCGCGCCGAACCGCTGCGCCGCGATGTACGCCGCGCCGTACTCCATGCCGCCGTGCGTCAGGGTCGGGCCGTCCTCGATCGCGAGGACCTTCTTCCCGCGGATCTGCACGCTGTCGTCCGGGGTGATGGGCGACGCGGCCTCGACCATCACGACGTCGGGGTTGAGAGAGCGAACATTCTGCTTCACCGTCTCGACGTTCTCCGGTGTGGCGGAGTCGACCTTGTTGATCACCACGACGTCCGCCAAGCGCACGTTCGTCTCTCCCGGGTAGTAGGAGAGCTCGTGGCCCGGCCGGAGCGGGTCCGCGACGACGATGTGCAGGTCCGGCTTGAAGAACGGCGTGTCGTTGTTGCCGCCGTCCCAGAGGATGATCTCCGACTCCCGCTCCGCCTGCCGCAGGATCTTCTCGTAATCCACGCCGGCGTAGACGACGGTGCCCTTGTCGATGTGCGGCTCGTACTCCTCGCGCTCCTCGATCGTCGTCTCGTACCTGTCGAGGTCCTCGTACGTCGCGAAGCGCTCGACCGCCTGAGTCGCCAGGTCGCCGTAGGGCATCGGGTGCCGCACGACGACCACCTTCTTGCCGTGGGCCCGCAAGATGCCCGCCACGCGGCGCGTCGTCTGGCTCTTCCCGCTCCCCGTGCGGACGGCGCAGATTGCGACGACGGGCACCGCGGCCTTGAGCATCGTCTGTTGCGCCCCGAGGAGGATGAAGTCCGCGCCGTGCGCGTTCGCCAGGGCGATCCGATGGCCGACGTACGCGTAGTCGACGTCGGAGTACGAGAACACGAGGGCCTGGGCGTGGAACCGCTCGATGAGCTTGGGCAGGTCCTCCTCCGGAAAGATCGGCACGCCGTCCGGGTACCTCCCGCCCGCGAGGGAGGCGGGGTACTTGCGGGTCGCGATCCCGG
>DASPXQ010000038.1:0-2446 GCA_035637195.1 Thermoplasmata archaeon
TCCGACGTGCTCGCGTGGCCGACGAGCTTCGGCTGGATGATGGGGCCCTGGCTGACCTACGCGAGCCTGGTGAACGGGGCGACGATGGCGCTCTACGTCGGCGGGACCCAGCGGCGTGCCTTCGGCGAGTTCGTGTCCCGGGCCGGCGTCACGATGCTCGGCGTCGTCCCGAAGCTCGTACGGGCGTGGAAAGCCGAGAGGACGATGGAAGGCCTCGACTGGACTCGGGTCCGGCGGTTCAGCTCGACCGCGGAACCGTCGACGCCCGAGGAGATGCTGTACCTCATGTTCCTCGCGGGATACGCGCCGGTCATCGAGTACTGCGGCGGCACGGAGATCGGCGGGGGATACATCACGGGCACCGTCGTGCAGCCGTGCGCCCCGTCGACCTTCACGACCGCGACGATGGGCCTCGACTTCGTCATCCTCGACGACGGCCGGCCCGCGGACCACGGGGAGGTGTTCCTCGTCCCGCCGTCGATCGGCCTGTCGAACGAGCTCCTGAACTACGACCACGACCGCGAGTACTTCGCCGCCCTGCCGATGGGCCCGCACGGGGAACGGCTTCGCCGCCACGGAGACCGGATCGAGCGGCTCCCCGGCGGATATTACCGCCACCACGGCCGGATCGACGACATGATCAACATCAACGGCGTCAAGACCAGCGCCGAGGAAATCCGGAGCGTCATCGGGAACGATCTCGTGTACGATTCGAAGCCGATCGCGGTGGACACGGACGGCACGGGCCAGCACCGGCTCGTCATCTATGCCGTCCCGCGGGACTCCAAGCTTGTGGAATCCGACGAACTCCGGGAGAAACTGCGAGGGGAGTTCCAGAAGGCAATCAAGGAGAACCTCAATCCGCTCCTGGGCCACGTCGAGGACGTCGTCCTCGTGCCGGAGCTGCCGCAAGCGGGCCCCGGAAAGACGCGGACGATGGCGGACCTCCGCCTCGACTACCTCGCCCGGATCGGCAAGGGGTGAGACGGCCTCAGGACGTCGGCGCTTCCGGCGTCGCCGGACGAGGCCGCGCCGGGGATTCGAGGCACCGGTTGACCGTAATCTGCGCGATCGTCCCGTAGTACTTGGCGACGTGCTCGACGGGCCGCAGCACCCATTCGGGTTCCGCGACGCCCGCCTCTCGATTCGTTCGCGCCGTGGTGCCCCGCGACGGTCCCGGGAGGTCCGCGCCGATCGACGCCTGCAGATCGAGAGCTTCGTTCGCCTGACCCACGTCCATCGCGAAGAAGGAGGTCATCGTCGTCTCGACGAGTCGCTCGAGCCGCTGTTTGATCGGCGCGACGGCCCGCACCAGCGCTTTGGGCGGCTTCCGGCCGGCCGGGAAGCGTCGAGCAGCGTCAGCGGCGAGCTCCTCCCAGAAGTCCGCGATGTTCTCGAGGCTGACCGCGACCACGCGATCGCCGAGGAGATGCCGGGGCTCTGTGACGCCGATCTTCGCCGCGACCGTCCGGTTCTGCGCCGCGAGCAGGAGCTGCCGGACGACGAGCCAGTACAGGCGGTCGACCTCCATCTCCATCCGGGCGATCTCTCCGAGCGTTGCGCCCGCGTCGCCGACCAGCGCACCCAGCACGATCTTCTCCATGCGGGAGGTGAGGAAGTGCAGGCGTCGCAAGAGACCGTCGATCGGGAACCGGGTCGGCTCGACGAAATTCTCGATCGTCACAAACTTCGGGCCCTGATTCACGATCGTGAGGCCGGTGAGTCCTCGGACCGCCTCGTGGATCTCTTGCAGCTGGCCGAGCGACAACTCCTCGCGGCTCTTCACGCGGATCGTGTTGCAGCCGACGATGTAGTTGCCGGTGATCATGCGCGTCACCCCCTCCGACGACGCCCACGCGTCCGCATCGACCGACGCCTCCGCCGGGATCGGGAACTCCTCGTACGGCCCGAGGCGGATCCGCAGCGAGCCATCGTCCTCGACCGCGAGGCTCAGCAGCGATCCGGGTCGGATCCCGTTCGACTCCGCCCAATGCTTCGGCAGCGAGATACCGAGGCTCGAATACCCGAGCTTCTGGACCTTGCGGGTCTCCATCTCCATGGCCTCGAATACGTATCCGCGCCGATAAATAGGTATTCGAGCGGTCCGGCGTCCGGTTCGACGTCCCTCCCGTCGTCGCCGGCGACGCCGGGGCAAAGCCTCATCAACGGGACGCATGATGGGCCGGTCGAAATGGACCGCGACGTGGACGTCCTCGTGGTCGGTGCCGGGCCCACCGGGAGCACCGCCGCGAAATACGCGGCGCTCGGCGGCGCGGATGTCCTCCTGATCGAGAAGCGGTCCGAAATCGGCACGCCGGTCCGTTGCGGCGAGGGCGTCGCGAAGCGGTGGCTGGAGGAGATCGGCCTCGACCCGTCGAACGGGTTCATCTGCCACGAGGTCGACGGCGCGCGGGTCATCGCCCCCGATGGCACGGCGCTCGTCCTC
>DASPXQ010000039.1:0-2362 GCA_035637195.1 Thermoplasmata archaeon
CGTCGTCCGCGGCGAGGGACGTGAAGTCTTTCGATCGACCTTGAGCCGTCAGGAACTGCTTCGTCATGACATCGGCCGGGAAGACGGACGCGGTCGCGCCAAGTTCCGTGCCCATATTCGCGATCGTCCCACGGGAGGGCACCGTGAGCTCCTTGAGTCCCGGGCCGGTGTACTCGAGGACCTTGTTCTTCCCCCATTTCACGTCGAATCGGTTCAGGAGTTCGAGGATGACGTCCTTCGCGCTGACCCAGGGCTTGAATTTCCCCGCTAGGCGGACGTTGACGACCTCGGGCATCGTCACCCGATAAGGCTGGCCCGCCATCGCGCTGGCGACCTCGAAGCCGCCCGCGCCGATCGCGAGCATGCCGCAGGCGCCTGCGTGCGGGGTGTGGGAGTCGCACCCGAGCATCGTCTCGCCCGGGACGTCGTACCGCTCCATATGGGCCCAGTGGCTGATCCCGTTCCCGGGGCCGGAGAAGACCGCACCGTACCGCTGGCATGCGCTGCGCAGGAATCGGTGGTCGTCCGCGTTCTCGTACCCGGTCTGCAGGATGTTGTGGTCGACGTACTGCGTCGCCTGCCGGATCCGCGTGCTGTCGAGGCCCATCTGCTCGAACTCGAGCCACGCCAGCGTGCCGGTCGCGTCTTGGAGGAGCGCCTGGTCCATTCGGAGGGCAATCTCCTCGCCGGGCTGCATCTTGCCCTCGGCGAGGTGCGACTTGACGAGCTTACCCGTCAGCGATTCTCCCTGCATGTCCCGCCTCGCCCTTGCTGATGACGGCTCCCATTCATGAGCCTTCCCACCCACGAGGTGCCGAGAGGGAGCGGGCCCAGGCCGCCGCGGGTCCTGGGTACTCCGCCCTATCGATTCACGGACGACATGTCGGCGTAGCGGGCCCCGGCAGCGGCCCCTTTCGGGATCGCCGCGTCGATCCGTTCGAGGTCCGACTGCGTGAGGTCCACCTCGACGGCGCGGACATTCTCCTCGAGATACTCGCGCCGCTTCGTCCCCGGGATTGGGACGATGTCGTCCCCTTGGCGCAGGAGCCATGCGAGTGCGAGCTGCCCCGGGGTCACCCGTTTCTCCACCGCAATTGCGCGGACGCGCTCGACGAGTTCTTGGTTCCGCGGGAAATTGTCCGCCTGGAACCGAGGAA
The DNA here is from genome assembly GCA_035637195.1 of Thermoplasmata archaeon. Lineage (GTDB taxonomy): Archaea > Thermoplasmatota > Thermoplasmata > RBG-16-68-12 > RBG-16-68-12 > RBG-16-68-12. Next base: position 1,158 of record DASPXQ010000039.1, read on the forward strand.
GGGACCGTCGGAAGTCGTCGGCGTCGAACTCGTCCGGAGACCGAATCGTTCCGGTGAAGAATCCGCGGCCCAGGGGGCTGAAGGCGACGAACCCGATGCCGAGCTCTCGCACCGTGGACAGGATCTCCCCTTCCGGGTCGCGCGTCCAGAGCGAATACTCGGATTGGAGAGCCGAGATCGGATGGACCGCGTGGGCTCGCCGGATCGTCTTCGGCGCAGCCTCCGAGAGGCCGAGATATCGAACCTTGCCCTCGTCGACGAGATCGGCCATCGCGCCGACCGTCTCCTCGATCGGCGTCTTCGGGTCGACTCGGTGGAGATAGTAGAGGTCGATGTACTCGACGCCGAGCCGCTCGAGGGATGCCTGGCACGCCCTCCGGACATGTGCCGGGCTGCCATCGACGCCTCGGTAGCCTGGTTCGTCGGAGCGAACGAGGCCGAATTTCGTGGCCAGTACGACGTCCTCGCGGTGGCCCGCGATCGCCCGGCCAACGAGCTTCTCGTTGGTGAAGGGACCGTACACGTCGGCGGTATCGAGGAAGTTCACTCCGAGCTCCAGCGCGCGATTGATCGTATGGATCGCCTCGACCTCGTCGGGCTGTCCATAGACTTTCGACATGCTCATGCAGCCCAAGCCGATCTCGGAGACTTTCGGACCCTGCCGCCCCAGCCTGCGTGCCTTCATGAATCGTGGACCTCCGTCACGAAGGTCCGCCGAAGTCCGTCGCTTGGGAAAAGGTTGACGCCGCCCGTGAGGTCCGCGGGAGGAACCTCTCATATAAATGATGTGCGTTCTCGGCCCAACTGCCCCGGAGGAGGTTGGACATGCCGTACAACGACGGACAGAGCACGCTGTTCTTCGGGCCCTGGTATCGAAAGTCCCCGTTCTTCGAGGCGACCCTCCGCGCGGGCGCGAAAGCGTACGACATCTACAATCACATGTACCTCCCCGGCCTGTACACGGACCCGTTCGAGGAGTACTGGCACCTGATCAACCATGTGACCCTGTGGGACGTGAGCGTGGAGCGGCAGGTCGAGATCAGCGGGAAGCACGGCACCAAGTTCGCGGAGCTCATCACGCCGCGCGACCTGTCGAAGTGCAAGGTCGGCCAAGGCAAGTACGTCGTCATCACAGACGACGATGGCGGGATCATCAACGACCCGGTCCTAATCCGTCTCGAGAAGAACCGGTTCTGGCTCAGCCT
>DASPXQ010000040.1:0-8988 GCA_035637195.1 Thermoplasmata archaeon
TTCTACAACAAGATCCATTTCGACATCCAGATCCGGCAGGAGAGCCTCGGCGGCTTCTACGACTACGGTCACAACGGAGTCCTCATGCGGCGGCGCTGGGAGGACCTCTGGACCGAAACGTTCCTCGGCCTAAGCGACAACTACTATCTGATCGACACGACGACGATCCTGCCGGAGGCCGCGCTGAAGGCGTCGGGCCATGTGGATCATTTCACCGACGTCCTCGTGACGTGCACGCGGTGCGGCGAATCGTACCGAGGCGACCATCTCCTCGAAGCCGCGACCCATGTGGAGCAGGAAGGCCTCACGCCCGCGGAAATCGATGCCCGCATCCGCGATCTGAAGATCCGCTGTCCGAACTGCAAAGGGGAACTCGGCCCGTCGCGGGAGTTCAACATGATGTTTCACCTGGGGATCGGGCCGACCGCGAAGGACCGCGCGTACCTCCGGCCGGAGACCGCGCAGGGCGTGTATCTGAACTTCAAGAGAGAATTCGAAGCCCTCCGGCGCAAGCTCCCGATGGGGCTCGCAATCGTCGGCCGGGCGTACCGCAACGAAATCAGCCCGCGGCAAGGGACCTATCGGATGCGGGAATTCCTCCAAGCGGAACTGCAGATCTTCTTCGATCCCGCGACGTTCGGGGACCTCGTGCCCCTCGACGCCCCGGCCGGGGAGCGCATTCGCATCGCGTGGGCCGCGGAGAAGAACGAGCCGACCGCGCACGAGGTCGCCGCCGAAGACATCGTCGAGCGGGGCCTGCCGTCCTGGTACGTCTACCATCTGCTCGCCGTCCAGCGATTCTACCTCGCGGCCCTCCGGGTCCCGCGGGACGCGTTCCGGTTCGCGGAACTCGATGAAAGGGAGCGGGCCTTCTACAACAAGATCCATTTCGACATCCAGATCCGGCAGGAGAGCCTCGGCGGCTTCCGCGAGGTCGGCGGCGTCCATTACCGCACGGACCACGACCTGAAGGGCCACGAAGCGGGCTCCCACACCAAGCAGTCCGTGACGTTCGGCGCATCGAAGCTGGTGCCGCACGTCCTCGAGCTATCGTTCGGCGTCGACCGGAACGTGTGGGGCCTCCTCGATCTCGCGTTGGCCAAGGGGGACCGGCTCGTCCTCCGGCTCCCCCCGCGGCTCGCGCCCGTGACCGTCGCGGTCTTCCCGCTCGTGAACAAGGACGGCCTACCGGAGCGGGCCGAGGCGATCTTCGCGAGCGTTCGGAAACGCTTCATGGCGTTCTACGATGATTCGGGCTCGATCGGGCGACGATATGCGCGCATGGACGAAATCGGAACGCCGTTCTCGGTGACGGTGGACCACGAGAGCCTTGAAGGAAAGGGCGTCACGGTCCGCGAGCGGGATTCCCAGAGACAGATCCGCGTGCCCGAGCCCGAGCTCGCGGACACGATCGCGAAGCTCCTCTCGGGCGAGACGTCGGTCGTCCCGTGAGAGCATGGGACCGCCGCGCCGCATCGAGGCGTTCGTGTCGGAGGTCGAGAAGGCGGTCGACATCGCGATCGACGGTGAGCAGCGACCGGTCCTCGCCTTCTCGGGAGGGCTGGCCAGCTTGCTCCTGGCGATGGTCGGGCGAAAACGCTCCGACCTCCGATGCCTCGTTGCGGGCGTCGAGGGATCCGCCGACCTCGCGGCCGCCAAGAGGGCGAAGGACTCGTTCGAGTATCGGGTCGGGGTGGTCCCGCTCGACCCCGCGCAAGTCCGGACGATCGCGGCGGGACTCGCGACGGACTTTCCGGGTCTGACGGTCGCCCAGAGGAGCAATCTCGTCCCGCTCCGCGCGGTCCTCTTGCGCGCTCCGGAGACGAGTGTCCTCGGAGGACTCCGAGGGGTACGCGATTCGGTCGAGGTGAGTCGGGCCGCGGAATCCGCGGGAGTTCGGCTCCCCCTGATCCATGTCATGGGTGGCGGGATTTCGCGCGAGACGGTCCGATCGGCGGCGCTGTATCTCGGCCTGCCAGCGGCATGGGCCCTCATGCGCCACCGATCGCCATCCGAGGGAGCGGGCGTCGCCCACTTCCTGCGTCCTCACGCCGCAGAACGCCCTCTCCGACGATGATTTGCTTGATGATAATCAGTAACTCGCGGGCTGTTCGGTCCGTGCAACGAACATCGGAACATTCAATAGACCCTTGACGAATGATTGCGCCGTATCAGTCAGTCCGCCATACGGACAACAGGTTGGGGGGGCGCCAACCGGTGCAATCGGGCCGAACACACGTATCGCGAGTCATCTTCAGCGCGGCCTTGGTGCTCTTCGCATTCCTGATTGTCGCGGGCAGCGCGAACGCCGCGCTTCCGCGGTCTTTCTATCAGCTCGCCGTCATCATCGTCGATCGAGAAGCACCACAGGTCGACTTCAGCTTCTGGCTCGACTCGCCATACTCCTCGACCAACAATCAGACGATGGCGAAGACGATCGACATCACCGCAAACTTTGGCCCCGAACTGACATGCGACTCTTCCGGGTGCCAGACTTCCTCTGACTACGTCGGCCACCTCGACAACGCAAGAGGGGATCAATGGTTCAACGTCACCACGCACATGGCGCCGAGTCCGACAACGCCGGTCTTCACGACGGTTAACGTGCACGTCGTCTACACCGACGCGGACGGCGCGCAAGCGCGGACGATCGATCGGTCGCTGACCTTCGCCGTCCACTACGCGGCGCCTCCGCCCTCCCTCAACATCGCAGCGGCCGCGGCGGTGGGCCTCGGTGGTGCGGGCGTCCTCGGGATCGGGCTGTACGCGATGCGTCGGGCGCGACTCGAGGAGTTGTACCTGATGCACGACAGCGGCATGCTGATCCGCCACTGGTCGCGCAAGCAAGGGATCGTGCATGACAGCGACATCATGAGCGGCATGCTGATCATCCTCCAGGAATTCGTGCGCGACTCGTTCGACGATCGTCGCGGGACGCTCGAGCAACTCCGGTTCGGGCAGCGGCAGGTCATCATGGTCCGAGGCGAGCATACGGTCCTGGCGGCGGTGATCGAAGGCCGCTACGTGAACGGGCTGCCTCGGAAGCTGCAGCTCTCCGTGTGGGAGTTCGAGAAGTCCCACGCAGACACGCTCGCGAAGTGGGACGGCAACGTCGCCCTCCTGCCCCAGGCCGACGCAATCGCGCAGCGGTTCATCCGCCCGCGCCTCCGCTTGCACCCAAGCTGATCCGTGTATTCGCAACGCTGACATTGAGCCAGCAACCGTTATAAGCGCGGCCCTCGCATGGGAAGGCGTCGCCATGGTTGATGACCACGTCAAGCGTAAGGTTCTCCTCCTCGGCGACGGCGCAGTCGGCAAGACGAGCATGATCCGGCGCTTCGTCGTCGACAAGTTTTCGGACGACTACATCACGACGATCGGCACGAAGGTCACGAAGAAGGACCTCCGGCTCGAGTCCCCGAGCGGCGCGACGGACCTGACGTTCATGATCTGGGATGTCCTCGGACAGAAGGGGTACAAGGGCATCCAGGACAGCTCCTTCCAGGGAGCGAAAGGCGCCCTCCTCATCTATGACGTCTCGCGGCCGGAGACGGCGGAGAGCCTCCAGGACTACTGGATCCCCCATCTCCTCGACATCACGGATGCGATCCCGATCGTCGTCGTCGGAAACAAGGTGGACCTCGTCGCCTCCCGCCGGTCCGCGCAGGAGGACCTCGACGAGCTGAAGGACGTGCTCGAGGTGAAAGGCTTCTTGAGCTCCGCGAAGACCGGGGAGAACGTCGAAGCGGGGTTCCTCGCGCTCGCGAAGTCGGTCATCTCAGACTCGGGCGGGAAGAGGGCGAAGGGCGTCGCGGTCGACGGGATCACGAACGAATACATCACCGTGGCGGACGCGATCATCATGGACTTCTGCGACGTCATGGGCGGCCAGGAGGCGGCGATGCCGATCGTCCGGCAGCAGATCACGCGAGCCGGAGTCGACGTCAAGGCGCCGACGCGCGAGGGACTGCGCCTCGCGGTCGATTGCCTCGCCGAGGCGGAATCGGCGTTCCGCAATGCGGACGACGTCGAGGCGAGCAAGCTGAAGCGCCTCGGCTGGATCAAGGAAGTGTCCTGATCAGAGGACCCGGACCATATACGGGCCCGCGCGATCGTAGCCGATCGACCGATAGTATCCCCGCACTCCGACGCCCGCGGTCACGCGGACGGTCCGGACGCGAAATTCTTGGCGGGCGAGCCGCTCGGCCTCCGCCATGAGGCGCTTGCCGAACCCCCGGTGCTGCCACCGCCCCTTCGCCTCCGAGTGAATGGGCACGACGCGACCGAACACCTTCAGTTCGCGGACGGTGGCCCGGGCGCGGTCCACCCGCATCCGCGCGTATGCGACGAGCACATCGAGCTTCGGATCCTCGATGCTCAGGAACACCTCCGTGCCGCCCGACGACTCGTACTCGTCGCGGAGGAGGGAGAGGTCCTCGGGTCGCGGGATGATCCCTCGGAGTCCGACTTCGCGGCAGCGGATGCACCGACATCGGAGGCCGACGCGCCGGAGTCGCTCGTTCGCGAGCACGCGCAGATCGCCCCGCCTCGCACCGTCCGCGATGTCGGCGGCGCCGATCTCCCGCTGCACGCGCTGGATGCGGCACCACCGAGGCACGATCGCCTTGACCCGGGCGACCAGCTCGACCGCCTCCGCCGTTCGCAGCGGTGTGTAGCGACCGGATTTCCAGAGGCCGTACAGCGCCGTGCCCGGGAGCACGAGCGTCGGATAGATCTTCAGGAAGTCCGGCCGGTACGCCGGATCGTCGAACAGGACGCGGAACGACTCGAAGTCGCGGTCCACGTCGGACCCGGGGAGTCCGGGCATCATGTGCGCGCCGACCTTGAGGCCGGCGTCCTTGGCGCGCGCCATCGCCGACCGGCTGTCCGCATCCGTGTGGCCGCGGTGGACCCGCTCGAGGACGTCGTCGTGGGTCGACTGGATCCCCAGTTCGACGCGGGTCGTCCCGAGGCGCACGGACGCCTCCACCTCCGCGCCGAGGAAGCAATCCGGTTTCGTCTCAATCGTGAGCCCGATGCACCGCACGCCGGCGTTCTCGTTCGCGGTCTGCGCCTCCTCGAGGGAGCCCGCCACGGATCCGTTCATCCCGTCGAGGCATCCCTTCACGAACCACTCCTGATACGCGGTCTCGAGGGCGGTGAACGTGCCGCCGATCACGATCAGGTCCACCTTGTCCGTCTCGTGCCCGTTCGCCCGGAGGGACCGGAGGCGCGCGACGGTCTGCGCGCACGGATCGTAGCGGTACTCGGCGGCGCGCATCGCCGCCGGCTCCGTGCCCAGGTACGATTGAGGGGTCCCGAATCGCGGGCCGCCGGGACAGTACGTGCAGACGCCGTGGGGGCACGCATGCGGCGCCGTCATGACGGTGACCACCGCCACGCCGCTCGCGGTCCGGGCCGGCTTCACCCGCAGGACGTCCCGGAGGCCCTCGTGCATCTCGCGCGGGATCGCCGCGAGGATCGACGCGTCGTTGGGCAGGCCCCTGAGGCCGTGGGTTCGAGCGAGACGAAGCTTCAGCCGCTGCAACTCGTCTTTCGACGACGGCGTCCGCCCGCGGAGTTCGCCGATCAACGCGTCGAGGAACGCGGCGTCCGGCGGCAGCGCGAGCATCGAGCGGTCCGTCCTCTCCTGTGGATCAGTTCATCTTCTCCGGCGTTCGCGGTGCCGCCTCGTCCTCCCGACGGCCGAACAGTCCGAACGCTTGGGAGAGGCCGACGCCCAGGAACGCGATCCCGCCGAGGCCGAGGGCGACCCCCATGATGCTGCCGACCGCGTACGCGTCGCCGAGCGCAGCGATCGGGCCCGTCAGGCCGAACCACGCGAGGAACAACACGACCTCGAAGAGGACCAAGACGCCGACGCCCGCGGACGCGATCACGAGACCGCTCACGCCCGACGAGGAGAGGCCCGCGGCGAGGTTCGCGCGCCACAGCGCCGCCCCGACGCCGGCGAGGAAGAGGATCTGGCCGAGGTTCGAGGTCAAGCGGAGCACATCCGTCGCGTCGGGCACCGAGATTCCCGTGGCGGTCGCGAAGGCTTCTCGGTAGAGCTGCGAAAGCTGCGAGAGGAAGTACAGCCACACGCCGAGGAACGCGAGGCCGAGCCAAGCTCGCGGGGCCCGGACGCCTCCGAGGCCCACCCGTGCGGAACCCACGCCGGTCGTATTCCGAAAGAGGGGATGAACCTTGTCCTCTCGGCCGGCGTCAGCCGTACATCGTGCCGGTCTTCTCTCCCTTGGGCGTCGTCTCGCCGGGAACCTGCTCCATCACATCGACCGCGAGGATGACGTGCAGCGGGATCAGCCGCAGTTTCCCCTTCATTTCCTGGTGGCTCTCGTCCAGCTCGACCACGATCGCATCGTCCGTGCCGATCGTCGCGTACCCGCGGAAGATTCCTTTCGTGACCTTGGTCCGTTCCCGCGTCTCCATGGACTCGATGCGGTACCTCGATCCCTTCGTCAGTGCGATGACATCTTGGGGCATCGTCTACCTCCGTTGCTCCGCGAGCTTCTCGAGATGATCAACGGTCTTGCGGTAATTCTCCATGGCGATCTCGACATTCGACTCGACGAAGTTCCATGCCTTCGAGAGGTTCCCGTACCGGACGCGATAGCCCTTTCGGACCGCCCCCCGCTCGCTCACGTTCACCTCGTCGAGGAGGTCCATCTCTTTCAGTTTGTTGATGTGCCGGTAGATCGTCGCCTTCGTCGTCTTCAGCTTCGCGGCGAGCTGCTCGACGGTCCACCCCTTGTCCATCCGGCCCAGGAGGCATTCGACGAACAGCCGGTACGGCACGGACTCGCGGACGCTCGTCGCGTCCGTCTTCGGATCGTACCCTTTCGGGATGTATCCGATCTGCGTGAGGAAGAGGAGCGCGACGTCGTCGATGTCCTTGAGCGGAGTGAGGGGCGTGTTGCTCACGACGGCGATCTCAAACGGCAACAGGGAACCCTTCGGTCCGGAACCGGCGGGGCCTAGTTAAGGTTTACCATTGAATTTTATCGGGGTATCTAATAATAATAGCGCCTAGACATCAACAATTCCACTGTAGGTATCGACGCGCAGACCTCGCGCGCGCATTTCGCGGACGAGCGCGTTGATGCCGATGCTGTCCGAGGCGACGTGGCCCGTGACCACGAGGTTCTTCGAACCCTCGCGACCGTACCTCTCCCACAACCGCTGGAGGGCCCCGGCATTGATGTGGATGTAGAAAACCGTGTCGATTCGGTTGTCGTACGCCGCGCGGGCGACGGGGACGCCGCCGTTCGTGCCCGCGCCGTGATGGACCGCCCACGCCCCGAGCGGATTCTCGAGTTTTCCCATGCGCACGACGATCCGCGTGCGCGCGGACTGGAACTCCGGGATCGCCGAGAGCACGTCGATCGCGTCGCGTACCCGCGCATTCGGCGGGAGTTGCGCGCGCAGTGTCTCGTCCATCACGCGCCGACCGATCTCGTCGCACGGATTGTGGATGCACATGAGCCCGATGCCGATCATTCGCGCGATCGACGGAAGACGATCGTAGTTCTCCGCGTGGACCTGCGGCTCCCGCTCCTCCTGCATCTCGCGGACCGCCGCGTCCGCGACGGCCTTCGGCACCCCGTGCCGCACGAGGATGTCGCCGTGCTTCGAAAGGACCTTCGGGAACTCGAGGATCGCGGAACCGCCGGTCGGATGGTGCGCAATCACGAGGTCGTAACCTTGCTCCTTCGCCACGAGGAGGTCCGCGGCCTCCACGTCGATGCCGATCAGGACCCTCCGCACGTCCTTCGCGGGGACGTTGATCGTGGTATCGGCGGGGACCTCCGACTGCTTCGCGAGGGCGAGCGAGAGGTCCAGGATCTCCTTCGAGTCCATCGGCCCGGGGGAACAGTCTCTGGCGCATAACCCTTCTCCGTCCGCCCGGATTCGCGGGGAGCAGCCAAAGCCTTTTCATCCCGTCGCCGATGCGGAAGGGGGGAAGGTTTTGGCCACCCGAGCCTCATCCGACGAGATCGCCCGGACCGGGGTCACCGTGCGAATCCCACCGGCGCTTCGATCCTACACCGACGGACACGACGAGGTCGTCCTCGAGGCCGACGACGTCGCGTCGCTCCTCCGCGCGCTTGACCGGGCGTTCCCGGGTATCCGGGACCGCGTCGTCGACGAGGCGGGGCACCGGCGGCAGTACGTGAACATCTTCGTGAACGAGGACCTCCTGTGGTCGTCGCTCCCCGAAGCACGGCTCCGGCGCGGGGACGTGGTCCATATCCTCCCGAGCGTTGCAGGTGGTTGACACGGCGCGGATCAAGAAGGGCAGCGTGGTCGTCGCGGTGGGGACGAAGAAGGGCGGATTCCTGTTCCATTCCTCGGACCGGAGGAAATGGTCCGTCGAGGGACCCGTCATGAAGGGCATGGCGGTGTACCACATGATCCTCGATCCACGGGACGGACGGACGGTGTACGGCGCGGCACCGCACACGAACGAACCGTGGGGGCCCAGCGTGTACCGCGGTCGAGCGGGCGAGGACGTGAAGCCGACGGCCGCCTCGCCGAAGTTCAAGGAGGGCTCGGGCCTCGCGGTGACGCGCATCTGGCACATCGAGCCCGGGCCGGCGAACTCCCCCGAGACGATCTACGCCGGCGCGGAACCCGCCTCCCTGTTCCGCAGCGACGACGGCGGCGACTCGTGGGACGACTTCGACTCCCTGAACTACCATCCGACCCGGAAGGAGTGGCAGCCCGGGGGCGGCGGGCTGTGCCTGCACTCCGTCCTCGTCGACCCGCGGAATCCCAAGCACCTGATGATCGGCGTCAGTGCGGTCGGAGCGTTCGAGACCCGCGATGGCGGGGAGTCCTGGACGACGGAGAACAAGAACGTCCGCGCCGAGTTCCAGCCGAACCGCTACCCGGAGTGGGGGCAGTGCGTGCACAAGCTCGCGTGGGACGCCTCCGGGGACGGGGCGATCTTCCAGCAGAACCACTGCG
>DASPXQ010000041.1:0-4039 GCA_035637195.1 Thermoplasmata archaeon
TTCGGGCGGGCAGATCGCCGGGGTGACGGATGCCGATTCGCTATGGCGGGAATACTTCCGGTACTTCCTTCATTACAACGAGGTCGCCGGGACGCCGACGAATCCGAAGGTGAACCTCCTCCGGATCTGGGTCGCCGACCACTCGTGGAATCCGGAAGGCACGTACAACGCGTGGAAGAACGATCCCACGACGTTCTGGAACATCTTCGATCGGATGATCTACTGGGCGAACCGCTCGGGCGTCTACCTCGTGCCGGTCCTGGGGCACTTCGCGACGAACAAGGACAACCGGTTCTTCAACACCTCGGACATCCGCTATGCGCACCAGGTCGAGGTCGTGCGGGTGATCATGGACCGGTACGACAACGAATCGCGGATCGCGATGTGGGACGTGTGGAACGAACCCGACGTCGACAACGACGTCTACTGGGCGTCCGTCGGCGGGATCGACGGCTTCAAGGCCTGGGCGAGCACGTACATCGCGGACGTCAAACCGCACAGCGCGCACCACCTCATCACGATGGGCCTGGGCGGCTGGAACCTCTTCCCCGGCGTGCCCGCGTTCGGGTGGACGTACCACTTCTTCTTCAACGACATCCCCGGCCTCGACGTGTCCCACCATCACACGTACGGGACCGCGGAGGACCAGTACCTGATCGACTGGGAGCACGACTGGCAGCGGGCGCTCGGCCGACCGCACTACGAGGGCGAGGTCGGCTACAACGCGTGGCCGGGCCCGAGCCCGCTCGGATACGGATACTGGCCGTGGTACTCGGAGCACGCCCGGGCCGCGGGCATGCCCGCGTTGTCGACGATGGTGTTCGTCGACAACGGCAAAGGCGCGTACGCGGACTATCCGTATTTGGGCGCCCTGCCGGACTATCCGCCCGGAGGCACCCCGCCGCCTCCGCCTCCCCCTCCGCCCCCGAACGACACGACCCCGCCCGCGGTTGTGGCGGACTTGCGCGTCACCTCGGTGAACCAATCCTTTGTCACGCTCCAGTGGACGGCGCCGGGTGACGACGGCACGACCGGCAACGCAACGTGGTACGACTTCCGGTACGCCACGGCCGGCGCGATCACGCCGTCGAACTTCTGGGCCGCCATCCACCACGAGCTTACGTACTTCCCGCATGCGCCCGGCACGACCGAGGAAGCGACAATCCCCGGGTTGCAGCAAGGCACGACCTACTGGTTCGCCCTCGAGACATCGGACGAGGTGCCGAACTGGTCGACGTCGTCGAACAGCCCGTCCGCGGTCCCGGGCGCGGCCGGGAACCTTCCGCCCGTCGCGTCCTCCGTCTTCTCCCCCTCCGCACCGCAGGCACTCCAGACCGTGACGTTCAACGGATCGTCCTCGTACGATCCGGACGGGACGATCGCCTCGTACGTCTGGAACTTCGGGGACGGCGGGACCGGCAACGGTCGCATGGCCGCCCACGCGTACGGCGTTGCCGGCCGGTACACCGCCACGCTGACCGTGACGGACAACGGCGGCCTGACCGCCGTGCAGGCGGACTCCGTCCCGGTGACCGCGCTGGCGAGGGACACGACGCCCCCTGCAACGATCAGGGACGTCGTGGTTTCCTCCGTGAGTCGGACCTCGGTCGTCCTCCGGTGGACCGCGCCCGGCGACGACGGCATGAGCGGCACCGCGACGCGGTACGACTTCCGCTACAGCACGTCGGGCCCGATCACGGAGGCGAACTTCCCTCTCGCGGTCCACGTGGACGTCCCGTTCCCCAAGGCCGCCGGGTCGCTGGAACAGCTCACGCTGAGCGGACTGCAACGGGGCACGAGGTACTGGTTCGCGCTGAAAGCGTCGGACGAGGTCCCGAACTGGTCCGGGGTCTCCGACAGTCCGATCGGGCGCACGCTCGCGAGTGCGACCGGCCGCGGTCGCGGTCCGGGCGCGTGCCTCGTCTGCCTCTGGGAGAACACGGCCGACGTCCTCGCGACGATCGGAGCGGTGGGCAGCGACGTGGCCCTCCTCGCGGTCGTCGCGGGGGTCGGGGGACTCCTCCTGGCGGTCGCCCTGCTTCGGAGGCGCTCCGGGCGAGAGCCCGAGACGCGGTCCGAGCCCGAGCCGGAATCGGATGCGGAAGACGAACTCGCCGCTCCGAACGACGTCACGGACGAGATGATCGACCACATGATCGACGAGATCATGGAGCCGCAGCTTCTTCGTGGCGGCCGTTAGCCGCGCGAAGGCGCGTCCGGTCTCCCCGGTCGAGCCCGACGGGCGAAGCTTATCCGCCCTGGGACGATGAGCCGGTAGGCATCGCTACATGGCATCGGAGACGGACGTCCGATTCGAAGGCGCGACCGACAGCCTGAACGGCCGAGTGCGGGAGGCAACGGGTCCGGCCTGGGGCGCCCTCGTGCTGTGCCACGGCCGGCACGAAGGCATGGACACGCCCCTCGTCGCCGCGCTCGCCGGCCGTGCGGCCGAGGAGGGGCTCTGGACCCTCCGTTTCAACTTCGCGTTCCGGGAGAGGGGCGCGGAGCCGTCCACGGACCACGCCGACGAAATCGCGGACTTGCGGGAGGCGATCGCGTACGCGCGGAGGTCTTCCGGCACGGACGTCGTGTTCGTCGCAGGCCGAGGGGTCGGCGCGTGGGCGACCGTCGCCGCCGCGACGGATGAGACGGTGGCGGGGGCGATCCTCCTCGGGCTCAGCTACACCGGACAGCCGGAACGACGGATGGCGTTGCAGCGACTCGAGGAGTTCCAGATCCCGACGCTCATCCTCGTGGGGTTCGAATCGGAACGGACCGACTTGCCGGCCTTGGAGGAACTCGTCGACGCGCTGCCGCACCTGAACCTCGAGATCCTGGCGGGCGCCGACCACCGCCTCGAGGACGCGAAGGGACGGCCCGTCACGGAGGCGGTCTTGATCAAGTGCGATGCGTGGCTGAGCTCTCGGAAGAAGGCGCTCCATTGACGCACCCAGTCGCCCAGGTCCTCCGAATCGGAGGCGGAAAGGCGCGCCGCCTCCCTTGGAACGCGCAATTGCGGCCTAATGCGCCTTTGTGGCGGGCCTCATGATTATCGGACCGATGCATTTATGTGTGCATACCCAGGTGCGGCGGCGACGGATGGGGTCCTTGATGTCGTACGCCCACAAGACACTCGTGTTCCTCGTGAGCCTGGTCTGCGGCCTGGCGGCCGTGTCCTTCGCGGCGCCGCACGTGGCCGCGGCGGACGTGAACATTTCCCTCTTTGGCAGCCGAGCCGAAGGCTGGGGCTTCACGAACACGAGCATCACCAGCCCAGGTCCGGCGCTGACCGTCCACGTCGGCGACAACGTGACGCTGAACCTGACCGCGAACGACACGTTCGCCCACCGGTGGTTCATCGACTATAACGGCAACAACGTCTCGAGCGGCACGGAACCGACGTCGCCGATCTTCGGGACCGCGGTGCTGTGGAACTTCACCGTCTCGAATGTGACCGGGACGTACCGGTACCGGAGCGATCGCACGGCCGGCGCCGGCGACGACCTCTCGACCATGTGGGGCAACATCACGATCTTGGCCGCGGAGGGCCCGGGGCTGTTCGGCGGAGACAACACGGTCCTCGTGATCGTCGGCTCGATCGTAATCGTCGTCGCGGTGCTCGTCTTCGCGACATACTTCTGGCGCCGGATGAAGACGCCGCCTCCGCCGCCCGAGAAAGAGTGAACCCGGGCGCGGCATCCCCCGCGCCCATAGCCTTCTTTATTGCCGCCCGCATGCGGACGCCGTGGCGAAGCTCTCCGACATCGGTGAGCGCGGCGCGATCGAGGTCCTCGCGCGGATCTACGACCGCGGCCAGCCGATCGGCCTGGGCCACGACTGCGGCGCGGTCGAGTGGGGCGACGACTACCTCGTCGTCACGACGGACGTCGTGAACGCGAAGACGCACATCCCGCCGGGCGCGACGCCGCCGCAGATCGGCTGGTATGCGACCGCCGTGAACCTGAGCGACATCGCCGCGGCGGGCGCGCGGCCCCTCGGGTTCGTCGCGGCGCTCTCGATGCCCGCCTCGACGGACGTC
>DASPXQ010000042.1:0-2548 GCA_035637195.1 Thermoplasmata archaeon
CGGACACGGGCGACGTTCCGCTGAGCTCGACCGGGGGGTCCCTTCTTGTCGCCGGGGAACCGCAGGTGCCCGATGTCATCTCCGGTGCCGACGTCTCGCTCCTTCGACTGACCCTCACGGCGTACCGCCAGTCCGTCTCCATCGATTCGCTCCGCGTGCAAATTATCGGGACGGCGCCGGTCGGCTCCGTATCCAGCCTGCGGCTTCTTGACGGAACCGGGAACCCGATTAGCCTTGTAACGCCATCGTCACGGGACATCACCTTCTCCTTCCCAGGCCAAGCGATCCCGGCGGGGACTTCCGCCGCCCTCACCGTCGTCGGCGACTTCGCGACGGGGAACGGCGAGACGTTCGGGATTCGTCTTTCACCGAGTCAGCCGTTCGGCGCGGGCGGCGCCGTCCTCGCAGTCCGCGACCTGCCGGGGGCGAGGACCCTCGGCTACATCGGCGGTGCTCCTCCCACTCCGCGAATCGATGGGGGGTTCGACGAGTGGACCGCCGCGTACGCGGATCCAACGAATGATGTCAGTCCGGGGAGCAATCCGGACATCGATCTCGCCCGATATGGATCGCAGAGAGACAACGCGACCCTGTACATGTACGCGGACGTCACCGGCAAGATCCTGACGGGCACGCCCGTGCCGCAGCCGCCTCAAGCCGCGCCTCCGCCCGGGACACAGCCGCCCGCCGATACGGACCGGGACGGCGTCCCGGACTCCGTCGATCCGATGCCCTACGACTTCAACAACGACGGCGTGCCGGACGCGCAGACGGGCGGGGACTATGACGGGGACGGCTTCATCGACTATGGCTTCCCCGGCGGGACCGATTACTGGCTGAACACAACGATCCCGGCCACCTTCCCGCCGCCGTACGCGGGCCGTGTCGTGAGCCTCTACATCGGTCCAACCGACCGCCCCCCGCTCTTCGGCGAGGACGTCCTCCGTCTATTCCTCGACATCGACAACAGCACCTGGAGCGGCTATGCGATCGGCGGGATCGGCGCGGACCGGCTCGTCGAGATCCGAGGCAAAGGCGGTCAGATTACGCAATCCGCTTACTTGGCGTTCTCAGGCTCGTTCCCCGGGCAATGGTCTTGGAGCCCGATTTCACCGGTGGCGGCGGCCCTGGGCTACCACGCGGTCGAAGCCTCCGTCCCAGTCAATGCGACCAACGTCTACGCGGAGGCGAGCGATTTCTGGGGCTCGATCGACTCGACCGCCGCGGCGGGGAGCTTCGCTCCGTCATTCACGTCGTTCCAGGTCTCCTCTGCGAACCGGCCGTTGGCCGTGCCTTGGGCCCAGGTCGGGCCCGAGCCTGCAGGGACGCTAATCGACCCCGGTTCGAACTCCGCGACCACGGTCTACAACCATCAACGCAAGGTCGTCCGCGCAGGCGATGTTGCGGGCGACACGGCGTGCGACGCGACGAACTCGGACGGGTGCTGGTACACGGTGTTCTCGGACCACCTCCTCGAGGACATCGCCACGACCGCACCCCGGGGGCCGAACGTTCAGAACGGGGCGGCGACACTCGCTGCGGGGGATTCCACGGTCAATGTCACGATCACATCCGTCGTCACGGTACGGTCGTTCCTCCTCTTGAGCGCGCGGTTCAACAGCGTGCAGCCCCAGCAAAGCCAGATCAGCGGGACCCTCCTCGACTCGACGACCCTCCGATTCCAGCGCGTCGTGTCCACAGGAGCGCCTGCGATCACAATCGAGTGGTACCTCGCCGAGTTCCCCAGCGGCGTCTCCGTCCAGCGTGGGTCCGAGACGAACCCCGGCACGACCGTCAACGTCCCTCTCTCCACCGTCGACGTGACGCGGAGCTTCCCAATCGTGACCTATCGATCCCAGGGGTCGACGTACGACGGGAACGACTTCATTAAGTCCAAGATCACGAACTCGACGAACTTGGAGCTCTCCCTGCAGGTCAGTGCGGGCGACCCGCTATCCGTCGTTGAGTGGCAGGTTGTCTCGTACGCCTCCGCCAAGGTCCAGACGGGGGACATCGCCTTCGCGACGACCGATGGGAGTCGCACCGCGACGTTCACCCCTGTGAACACGGCGAAGGCATGGCTCATGTTCAGCTATAACTCCGCGGACGGGACTGCCGCCAACATTGGTCAGAAAATGGTTCGCGGGGTCGTGACCAATGGGAATACCCTGACGTTCGATCGAGATCGCACGGGCCAGGCGATGACCCTCACTTGGTATCTGGTGGAGTTCACGGACGACACTCGCGTTCAATCCGCAAGCGCGGCGTTTTCGAGCGGCACGACGCAGGTCGATGTATCGATCACGAGCGTGGATTCGACGAAGACAATCGCGTCTGCAGGGGCGACCCGCTACAACGGAGGCAAGACTCTGTACAATGCGGATGACAACCCAGGGACGGGGACGGTGACACTCGACCTCACATCCTCGACGAACCTGCGCCTGACGCGTGCCCTCACGGGCAGCCAGACCGCGGACGTGGGCTGGTTTGTCGTCGAGTTCGGCACCGTGACCACGGGCAGCCTGGTCGCCGGAATCTTTCCCACGGA
>DASPXQ010000043.1:0-4869 GCA_035637195.1 Thermoplasmata archaeon
GCGGAAGTGCTCGTTCGGCGCGTGGTAGTTCGATCCGTCGTAGGAGACGCCGGGGCCGGAGATCGACGGCACCCCGACGACCTCGTTGAAGAACCCGTGCGCGGACGCGCCGGCGGACCACGGCCACACCTCCGGCTCCCGTCCGTAGGCGTCGACGGAGCCCTTGATCGCCGCTTTCACGACCCGCGCGCTCAACGAAATCGACGCGGCCTCGAGCGCTTCCTTCGCCGGCGAGAGCTCGATGTCCCCGAAGCCTTTCGACGTCAGGTGTTCCCGGAGCTTCGCGAGCTGCCGCTCCTGCTTCATGTTCGGCACGAGCCGGAAGTCGATCTTCGCCTTCGCCACCGCCGGGTTCACCGTCTTCGTTCCCTCCTCGATGTACCCGCTCACGAACCCGCAAATCGTGCACGTTGGCGAGTAGATCAGGCGGCGGAGGACCTCGAAGTCGTTGCCGTCGCCGACGAACTCGGATACGCCCCAGAAGTCCTTCAGCGCCTGCGCCTGGAACCGGCTTGCCTTCAGGAAGCGCAGCTCGCGGGCGGTCGGGCGGCGCGCGTCCTCGTACCATCCGCGGACTTTGATCCGTCCGTTCGGATCCCGGAGCGTCGTGAGCGCCTGAATCAGCCGCCACGCCGGGTTCGGCGCGATCGCCGCGTACGAGGAGTGCTGGTCCACCTTCGCCGTGCGGCTCATCATCTCGACGTACAGGATGCCCTTGCACCCGAGCTCGATCTTCGGGGTGCCTTCGTGCAGGTGGTCGCCGCCCTCGATCGTCGCGCCGTCCGCATGGAGGATCGCCTTGTTCGCGTGCACGAACGACGCGAAGTGCGGGCTGCCGACCTCCTCCTCCCCCTCGACGACGAACTTCAGGTTGATCGGCGGCCGGCCCTCGACCGCCCGCCACGCCTGGACCGCGAGGACCTGGATCATCAGGTTGCCTTTCGTGTCCGCGCACCCGCGCCCCCAGAACTTGCCGTCCTCGATCGCCGCGTCGAACGGGTCCCGCTTCCACTCGTTCAGCGGATCGACCGGTTGGACGTCGTAATGCTGGTACATCAGCAGGGTCGGCTTGCGCTCGTCGACGATCATCTCGCCGTACACCACGTTCGGCCCGCCGTCGGTCGGGTATTCGCGGACCTCGAACCCGTTCTCCGCCAGGAGACGCCGGACGAACGCGGCCGTCTCCGGCTGCGCCCGCTTATGCGCCGAGATCGTCGGAAAGCGGCAGTACTCGCGGAGCGTCTCGAGCGCCTTGTCGGTCCCGGATTCCACCCGGCCGAGCACGTCGGTAAGGGTCATGGCATGTCCCGCGGCGGGAACGGCGGGGCGCCTTAAGAACTGGATGTGTCGTATGTGTCCGCCCCAGCCATCGGTCGTCGCCGCGACGCGGTCCCGGAAGACGCGCGAAAGGCATAAGCGGCGGTGAGGATGTCCTCCACCGAGGGAACGGAATGGAATTCCTGAACGGCGTACACGTGATCGAGACGTATGCAACGACGACCCTCGTCATCGATGATCGGCTCGTGCTCGTCGACACGTCGGCGGACGCGGACGGAGGCAAGATCCTCGACTACCTCGCGAAGATCAAGGTGAAGCCGAAGGACCTCTCGACGATCTTCATCACGCACACCCATCCGGACCACGTCAGCGGCCTCGCGTCGATCAAGAAGAACTCTCCCGCGAAGGTCGCGGCGCACCGCATCGAGGCGGACTTCATCTCCCGCAAGAAGACGTGGGATGGCCCGCCGGGGCCCCAGCGGCACACCCCGACTCCGGTGGACGTCAGCCTGGACGACGGCCAGATGCACGATGGCCTGCGGGTGATCTTCACGCCGGGCCACACACGCGGCAGCATGTCCCTCCTCGACGAGACCCGTTCGCTGCTCATCGCCGGCGACGCGGCGAACAACGAGTCCGGACTCCGGTCCATGGACGACCGCTACAACATCGATCCGAAGCAACACCGCGAGTCGATCAAGAAGCTCGCGACACTCCACTTCGACCACGCGATCTTCGGCCACGGCGAGCCGATCAAGGGCGAGGCGAGCGCGAAGTTCGCGGAGCTGGCGAAGCGGCTCTAGGTGGGGGCGCGGGATCCCACATCGCGGACCGGCGGCGGCGTCCACGCCGTGTCCGTCCACGGGAGGGCGCGCGCGGAGATGTCAACCCGTGACAATCACGGGCGTAGCTTTATGTCGGGCTGTGTTTCATATGCGCGTTTGAAATCCTCTTTCGGCGAGGTCTCCCCCCTTGTCGCCTCCCGCTCGCTCCTCCACCGGACGCCGGGTCGTCGCGGTCGCGGCGGTCCTCGCGCTCCTCGCCTCCTTCATGCCGGTGGTCTCCGCCGCGGCCGCCGAGCGGCCGCCCCCCGTCGTCTCGGGCTTCGTCCTCCATCCGGAGTTCCGGCCGAACGACCCCTTCTACGTCGACCAGTGGGGGCTTCGGCAGATCGGCGCGCCCCAGGCGTGGGACGTGACCCTCGGTTCCCCGAGCGTCATCGTGGCCGTCGTCGACACGGGCGTCGTCTGGACGCATCCGGATTTGCAGGCGAACATGTGGACGAACCAGGCCGACGGGACGCACGGTTACGATTTCGTCAACGGCGACACGAATCCGACGGAGACGGACCCGTCCGGCGTGTACCACGGCACCGGGGTCTCGGGCGTGATCGCCGCGGTCACGGACAACGGGCAATGGATCGCGGGCACGGCCCAGGTCAGCCTCATGGCGGTCCGGGCGCTCGGGTCGAACGGCCAAGGATCTTCCTTCAACACGTCGGAGGCGATCCGCTGGGCCGCGGACCACGGGGCCAAGATCATCAACCTCTCCCTGGGGACGAACGAGTCGTTCGTCGGGCCGACGGACATCGAGCTCGCGATCAACTACGCATGGTCCAAGGGCGCGCTGATCGTCGCGGCGGCAGGCAACGCGGGCAGCGGGACCCTCGACTATCCCGCCCGGCTGCCGAACGTCGTCTCCGTCGCCGCGATCGATGAGACGGGCCAACGGGCCTCCTTCTCGAACTACGGCCCGGGCCTGGACCTGTCCGCCCCGGGCGACCGCATCCTCACCCTCGACGGGACCGGCATCCAGTACCTCCGGGGCACGTCGTTCTCGGCGCCGTTCGTAAGCGCCGCCGCGGCGCTCCTCCTGTCCGTCGACCGGAACCTGACGAACGTCGACCTGTGGAACATCCTGAACAGCACGACGGTCTTGCCGAGCGGCGCCGTCTGCTGCACGGACTATGGCTGGGGCGTCGTGAACGTCTGGAACGCGATCAACGCCCTGAGCCGGCCGTTCATCTCCCTCACCTCCTACCCGACGTCCGTGTCGACCAGCTCGGTGTTCGGGATCTCGTGGCGGATCCTCGGACCCGCGGGGCTGGGCGTGTCCGACACGCATGTCGTCTGGGGGACGTCCCCGAGCGCCCTCGGGAACACGACCTCGGTGCAGGCGGGACAGACGCAGCAGTCGTACACGGCAGGCGGCCTCTCCATGCCTTCGGGCGCGGGGGCGCTGTACTTCAAGGTCATCGCGACGGTCAACGGGACGACGTACACCTCGCAATGCGCGGGGCCGGGAGGCGCGTGCGTCGTGAGCGCCTCCCCCCTCCCCGACTTCCTCTTCGTGCTGTACCAGCTCCTCGCGTCGAACCTGCTGTACCTGGCGCTGTTCATCCTCGCGCTGGCGGCGGTCGTCGCGTTCATCCCGCAGCGCCGGGCTGCGAGGGCGCGCCGCGCGGCGTACCCGCCCCGGACGATGTATCCGCCCAGCTACTATGTCCAGGCGGTCCCTCCGACCCAACCGCCGCCCGCTCCGCCCCCGGCCCCTCCTCCCGTGCAACCTCGCCCGGTGAGCGCGCCGCCCCCGGTCGAGTTCGTGCGCCCTGCGAGCCCGCCGGCTGCCCCCCCGCCGCCGAGGTTCTCGGCGGGGACGAAGAAGCGTTGCCCGAACTGCGGGACCTCCGTGAACGCGGAGAACCTGTTCTGCTTCTTCTGCGGCCACCCGTTCCGATGAGGTGTCGCGAGCCCCAGGGCCCCGCGATCCGTGTCGACCCGGTTCATACCTCTACTTAGAGGTATGCCGTGGATCCCCCCAGGGGACGTCGGCCGGCGTCCCTCCCGTCACGCCACGTCGTGCTTGTAGAACTCGTAGGCGGACATCGGCTTCCCGTAGTCCACCCGCCACGCACGGTCCGGCGGCGCCTTCCCGAGGGCGCGAGCCATCTCCCGCACGTGGATGGGCACGGAGCCGCAGCACGAGCCGACGTAGTTGATCCCGATCCCCTTGGCCTCGGCCGCATAGGCGCCCATCGCCCGCCTCGACAGGACGAGCGTCTCCGTCTCGTACGGGAACTCCTTCGTCGCGGTGAAGTCCGGGATCCCCGGAGGCGTTCGATACGCCGTCGGCTGCGTCGCCACGAATCCCGTGACGGCGTCCCGCATCTCCCGCGCGATCGGGAGCATGAGGATCGGGTTTCGCAGGCAATTCACGCCCACGATGTCCGCGCCGGCGTCGCGCAGCGCGCGGGCGCATTCCGCGGGCGTGTGCCCATCGTACGACATCGGATTCTTGTCGAACGACATCGTCACCATCGACGGCAGGCCCGTCTTCTCGACGCGCTCGGCGGCCACCAACGCTTCCCCGAGCCACGAGAACGTCTCTGCGATGACGAAGTCGGGCGCCTCCTTGAGCTGGGCTTCGAGCTGTTCGTCGAAGAGACGCCCCACCTTCTCGGCCGACGACGCATCCTTCGGATCGTACATCCACGTCAGGCTCAGGTTCGCGGCGACGAGTGCCCGGTCCCCGGCGACCTCGCGGGCCAGGCGCACCGCCGCGCGGTTGATGTCCCCCACGCGGTCCGCGTAT
>DASPXQ010000044.1:0-4743 GCA_035637195.1 Thermoplasmata archaeon
GCCTTCTCCCGCGCCTCGGTGATCTTGCCGACCCACTTGCTCAGGATCCCCGCCATCGCGATCATGCGCACGCCGTGGCCGAACGGCGGCATGTCGAAGACGTAGAGGTCGTGGCCGCTCGTCGAGACGAGGTCGGCCATCGCATCGTACGTCGCGGACTCGTACATCGCGGGTTCCGCGGACGTCGAATCGATGTACTCCTCAATCTCGGTAGGCAACTCCGAGAGGCCGTACATCGTGAGGATCTTCTGCTTGACCTCCGCCTGGTAGTCGGCCACGCGCCGGTCCGCATCGATCTCGACGACGTCGAGGTTCGGGATCACGCGGACCTGCCCCTTTCCGAAGATGTCCCGATCGAAGATGTCGCTCAGGCTCGCCTGGGGATCCGTGGAGAAGCACAGGACCTTGCGCGCCCGCTTCGATGCCATGTAGTGACTCAGGCCGGCACTGCACGTCGTCTTGCCCAGGCCTCCCTTCCCCGCGAAGATCACGATTCCCGCGTCGCCTTTCTTCTCGAAGTAGGAGGCGAGGCCCATGGACTCCCTCAGAAGACCTGGTCCGTGAAGTCCCGCTCTCGGAACACGCGCTGCTTCCAGCTCTTGATGTTCGGCACCGCGTACGGGAGGATCTTCAGGGAGTAGTACGGCGGGATGACGGGCACGCCGAGCATGTCGCCGAGCGTGATGAACATGAACAGGTGCTCAAGGTACATCCGCGTCCGCAACGCCGCGGTGACGTGGCCGTGGGCGGCCATCCCGTAAAGGACGCCCTTCGCGGCCTCCTTCATTCTGCCGCGTCGGCCTTTCGGCTTTGACGGTTCCTTCGATTCCATCGTCTCGCCCGGTCCTCGAGGTCCCTATGCGCGCCCCGCTCAAGAGCCTGCCGCACCCAGGTGGTTACTTCGTCCTCTCGCCGCCATCCGCGGCCGCGGGCGCCTTCGCGCGGGCCTCCGCCATGCTCGTGCGGTAGCTCCGGAACAGGCGAATCGCCATCGACAGGCCGACGAGGAATAGGACCAAGCCGACCAGGACGAAGATCGCGTTGATCCCGAGGGCCACGAATGCATACTCCTTCACGTTGATGGGAGCGCGGACGTTCCGCAGGATCCACACCGTCGGATCACGGTTTGCGCCCGTCGGGAACGGGACGTTCCCCAGGTACTGGACGACCGAATTCGCGAACGTGTACGTCTGCCAGACGAGCGCCGCCAGCGTAGTGACGATCATGAAGGATGCGGGCACGAGGGAGTACCTCGTCGGGGCACGTGTCCGCGCAAGGTGAATCGTGATCAACATGATCGCGAGGCCTGCCAGGAGCTGGTTCGAACCGCCAAAGTACAGCCACAGGGCCCACCAGCTCCCCGAGACCGCGAAGCCCCATGGAATCGCGAGGCCCACGACGGTCGAAACGTGCTTGTTCCCGAGCACGTGGAACCGTCCCTCGCTCCAAGTCTCCCCGGCGACAAGGCGGAAGAACCGGGTGACGAGCGCTTGGACCGTGAGCGCGTAGATGATCAGGACGAGCCCGAAGAACGTAGTAAGAACCGGCCCCGTGAGGGCTCCCAGGAACGGGCTTGTGAGTTTCACGGCCCCTTCGACCCAGGAAGGGTAGTTCCCCTGGACGAACGCGCTCGGCGCGAGCACCATGTACGCGATCAGCGAGACGAGGGCCAAGAGCCCCTCCGAAAGCATCGCGCCACCGCCCACGGGCAACGCATCGGTCTCGATGTCGAGTTGCTTCGACGAGGAGGAGCTGCTGACGAGGCTGTGCCAGCCCGAGATCGCGCCGCACGCAATCGCCACGAAGAGGATGGGCCATAGCGGCCCCGTGTCCGCCTGGAACAGAATGGGTCCCGCGGGCATCGTGACCGGGATGTTCGTGAACGGCGTCGCGAGGGCACCCAACAGGAGCAGGATTATCGCCGCGTACGCGGGATAGAACGCAAGATAGTTCGTCGGCTGGACGAACGTCGGCGTCGGAAGGACCGCGGCCGCGTAGAGGATGATCGCCGCGATGAATGCCCAAATGGGGATGTTCCAGTTTCCGTAATTAAGGGAAACGGGGAACAGGACGCCCAGGTAGATGCTGACGACGACGAGGGCCAACCCGATTCCTGTCACCGCGAAAACGTTCATCTTGACGCGGTACAACAGCTGACCGCAAAGGAGCCCAGCGAGGAGGATGCCAACGGTCGCGACGAACGTCCCCGAGTACCGGTTCCAGAAGACCGCGATGAGGGCGATGAACGTCGCCGAGATGATGATCAGGTAGAACAGGACGAACGCGAGGAGATTGGTTCGGCCCCGCGCGCCCGTGAACTCATACGTGATCGGCCCGAAGGACCGACCCTCCTTGCGCACGGAGAGCATCATCGCGCCGTAGTCCTGCAACCAGCCGATGAAGAAGTTCCCGCCAATGATCCAGATCAACGCAGGCAGCCATCCAAACGTGATTCCGATGAACGGACCGAGGATTGGGCCGAGCGCTGCGACGCTCTTGAACTGGTAACCCCAGAGCACGTATCGGCTGGTCGGGAAGTACTCCACGCCGTCCATGTACATGTGCGCCGGCGTCGTGCGCTTCGCATCCGACCGCCACACGTTGCGGTCAATCCACTTCGCGTATCCCCAGTATGCGATTCCGTACAGCGCTATTGTAGCGATGACCCACAAGAACGGAGTTCCCAGAAAGTCTGCCACTCAACCACCTCCCGCTCCACCCCACGCCGTGTGAGGTCCCACCGTGGGTAAGGCTGTCAGGGCGTTTAAACGCTACGGCTCCGCCGGATCGACACGACCGAACGGTCGCGCGCAAGCGACTTATGGCCGCTTCGCAATCAAGGCTGCATGACGCCGCGACCCCCCCGCATCCAACTCCTCGGTCTTCTCCCCGCGATCCTCAAGCCGTGCGGGCCGGCGTGTGCGCAGCCGTTCATGAACAAGACGGTCGCCGCCTTGAAATCGGAAGAGATCCGGGAAACCCCCGCCTTCCTGCGGGAGAACGCCGATCGCGCGCACGCCCTCGCGGACGACCTATTCCGCGATTTCGGGGATAGAATCCGGATCGAGGTCATCGGGATGGACTCCCCGAAAGGGGTGTGGCTCGGCTTGCGGCACCGCGTCGGTTCCGGCTTCGCGGTAATCGTCGACGGGCGCGAGGTCTTCCGCGATCCGAGAGAATATGCACCCGTGCGGGGCGCGGTCTCGCGCGCGCTGGAGGCGCGTCCGAGGCCCGCCTAGGCCGTCTACGCCGGGACCGCGGTCGGGGCACCTCGTCGGAACAACGTGGGCAGCGCCCCGAGCCACAGGATCTCGAACACGAGCGACACGATCGACGGCAGCGTCGCGGTCGGCCCGAAGACCGCGAACGCGAGGACGACGGTGAGGCCGAGGTTCTTGAACGTGGCGAAGGCGGTGAGCGAGAGGCGCGTCTCCCTCGAAGTGCCCAAGGCCCGCGAGATGAGGAACACCAGGCCGCCCACTCCGAACGTCCGGAGCAGGGCGAGCAGCGACAGGACGCCGAGGAGATCCGGTCGGGCTAGGAGCGCGCCACGCGTCGCGCCCGCGATCGCGGTCACGAGGACGAAGAACGAAATGCTGACGACGGTTGCCCGATTCTCCCGGCCGCGCGGCCACCGGGCGATCCCACGGGATACCACGAGCGGCCCGCCGATCAAAAGGACCGTCTGGAGGAGGAGCTCCGAGACCGGCACGGACTGCGCCGTGAAGGCGAGAGTGAAGAGCGGCACGAGCGCCAAGCCGAGGACGTACAGGATCGCAAGAGAGACCAGCGCGCGCCGCGTATCGCCTTTGAGGTAGGCGGTGATCGGCACGACCGCGACCGCCGGCGGCACGGCCGCCATGAGCACCCACCCGTCCCGGATCGCCGCCTCGTCGGTCGCGTACGCGAACGCGAGGATCACGCCGCTCAGCAGGACGTAGCTCAGGGCGAACGAGACGAGGAAGCCGCGGAGTTCGGCGCGAGGCGAGATTCCTTTCAGGGTGATCTCGGAGAGGGCAAACGTCATCCCGACGGCCAGGGCGAGCTGGGAGATCTCTTTCGAGTACGCGGGGAAGCCTCCCGTAGCGAACCCGACGACGAGGCCCGAGGCGACCATCGTCGGGAAGCTCCGCCAAGGACGGAACACGCGAAGGCGAGACGGACCCACGTTGAAAAGCTTGGCGCCGCAGGGCTCACAACGCTGCGAGGACGGCGCCGAGCATCGCGAGTCCGACGGCGAACTTCTGCGGGAGCGTCATCCGCTCGTCCATCCAGAACCGCCGCACCAGGATCGCGACCATCGGGTAGGCGGTCGTGAGCGGCACGACGACGGCGAGAGGACCGAGCCCGATCGCGAGGAAAATCGTGATTCCGGCGATCCCGAACAACAGGAGCGACGGCAGCGCCTCCCGCACCCCGAGCCGATCCCAGGCCTGCCGGCGGTCGAATCCCTTGCGGGCAATCACGAGGTAGATCGGCGTCGAGACGAGCACGTACACGCCCGCGTTGCCCGCGAATCCGAGCGCCTCGATCGACAGCTTCTCCAGAATCCCCCAGGCGCCCCAGGCGACGATCGCCAACAACATCGGAGCGAGCCACGCCCGGCCGACGGCCGCATGGCCCGGGTGATCGTAGACGCCGAGGAGGACCCCGCCGATCATCAGGAGTGCGATCGCGACGACCTGCAGCGGGACGAGCGACGCGCCGAGGATCGCGACCGCGGCGGCGACCGTGATGACGGGG
>DASPXQ010000045.1:0-5196 GCA_035637195.1 Thermoplasmata archaeon
GCGTACGCGCACACGGACCCTTTGCCGTTCGTCCCGGTCACGTGGAAGACCCTCAGGTCCCGGTGCGGATCGCCGAGGAGGGAAAGCAGCCGGCGGATGTTGTCCAGGCCGAGCTTGATGCCGAACCGCTCGAGGCGGTACAGATGGTCGAGGGTCGCCTGATAGTCCATCGGACGCGCGGGGGCTAACGGACCTTGCGGGTTAAACCTTGGCGCGATCGACCGGCCGTCGTCCCGATTTTCCGAGGGAGGCCGACAGATATATACCGCGCACGGCAATCGTCGAGGGAATGCATCCGGCGGAGCGTCTCCGCGGCGTGAAGAGCATGAAGCTGCAGGGCAAGACGATCGTCCTCGGGGTCACGGGGAGCATCGCCGCCGTTGAGTGCGTCAAACTGGCGCACGAGCTGATCCGCCACGGGGCCGAGGTCCACGCGGTCATGACGCGATCCGCGACGTCCATCCTCCACCCGAACGCGCTCGAGTACGCGACGGGCCGGCCGGTCGTCACGGAGATCACGGGCTCGATGGAGTATCTCATCCTCTGCGGAAGAGACGGGAAGGCGGATCTCCTCCTGGTCGCGCCCGGAACGGCGAACACGATAGGCAAGATCGCCCAGGCGATCGACGACTCGACCGTGACGACGTACGCGACGAACGCCCTCGGCTCGGGCATCCCGATCCTCGTCGCCCCCGCGGCCCACGAGTCGATGATCGACAACCCCGCCGTGGCGGCAAACCTGCGGCGGCTCAAGGAACTCGGAGTCGAGCTCATCGAGCCGAAGCGGGAGGAGGAGAAGGCGAAGATGGCCGATGTGGACACGATCGTCGCGCGGGTCATCCGCCGCCTCGGCCCGAAGGACCTCGCCGGCATGCGCGTCCTGGTCGTCACGGGCGCGACCGTCGAGCCGATCGACGACATCCGCATCGTGACCAACCGGTCGACGGGCGGCACCGGCATTGAACTGGCGAAGGTCGCTTACGAGCACGGCGCCGACGTGGAGCTCTGGTTGGGACGACACGAGACGCCGGTCCCCTCATGGCTTGCGTACAAATCGTTCGCGACGACCGCCGACCTGGCGGCGATGGCGGAGAAGGTGGACGCGGATATCTGCGTCGTGCCCGCGGCGGTTGCGGACTTCACGCCCGCGAAAAAGCAGAAAGGCAAGATCCCGACTCGCGAGGGCGGTCTCACGCTCGACCTCCAGCCCACGCCGAAGCTCCTCGAGCGGTTCCGAAAGGGCGCGCGGAAAGCGCTCGTCGGTTTCAAGGCGGAGGCGGGGGTGACGAGCGCCGAACTCAAGTCGCGGGCGATGGCGCTCCTGAAAGAGGCCGACCTGGACCTCGTCGTCGCGAACGACATCTCGAAGGTGCGGGGCGACACGACGTCCGTCACGATCTTCGACCGCAAAGGCCAGTCCGACACGTTCGATGGGTCGAAAGCTCTCGCGGCAGAGCGGGTCTGGCGGGCGGTCCTCCATGGTGTCCGAGGGTGAGGCGTTCTGTCCGGGACACGTGACCGCGTTCTTCGAGGTCGTTGACGACTCGAATCCTCGGAAGAAAGGGTCCCGCGGCGCCGGACTCTGCCTCGGCCTGGGGGTCCACACGGTCGCGCGGGTGCGGGAGGCGCCGAGGCCGTCGATCGACATCCTGGTGAACGGAAGGCGAGACACCGCGGACGTCACGCGGAAGGTCGCGGAGAAAATCTTGGCGGGAGGGTCGTTCGAGGTCAAGATCCTGAGCGAGTCCCCTCTTCCCGTCTCGCAGGGGTTCGGCGTGAGCGCCGCAGGGGCCCTGAGCACCGCCTTGGCCCTAGACGACGCGCTCGGTCGGGGCACACCCCGCGCCGAACTTGTGGCGATCGCCCATGAGACGGAAGTCGAGTGCGGCACGGGCCTCGGCGACGTCGTGCCCGCATCGCTCGGCGGGATGGACCTCCGATGGAAACCGGGAGCCCCGGGCCACGCCGAGGTGCGGACGTTCCGCGTCGATGCGAATCTCCTCCTCGCGGTCCTTGGGCCGGAAATGCCGACACGGTCGGTGATCCGAGATCCGAAGCAGGTCGAGGCGATCAATCGGGCGGGAGGCGCGTGCGTCGACGCGTTCGCCGCGCAGCCGACACTCGACCGGCTCTTCGACCTCGGGGTTCGGTTCGCCGAAGAGTCGGGCCTCGCGAGCAAGACCGTCCTCGAAGTGATCCACGCGAGTCGGATGTTCGGACGCGCGACGATGGCGATGCTCGGCAACTCCGTCTTCGCGACCGGCAACCGAGAGCATCTCGCGACCCTCTACCTGAAGTTCGGGACCCTCCAGCGGTGCGAGATCGACAACGAGGGCGCTCGCCTCCTGTAGTCAATCGGCCAGGGTGAAGAGTCGATCGTCCCCGCCGACGTCGAACAGACCGAGCCGGGCACCTGCGTCGAGCCAACCGTGTGCGTAGTTGATGTTGGCGAGCGCCTTGTCGAGCTCCCCCTTTGCACGGAAGTGCTTTGCGTCCTCGTAGTACGCGCGGGCCATGCCCACGAAGTCCTCCGCGACTTTTCGGAGATGGGAGCGCGCGGGGGCGGCAATCGCCGCCTTCGCAAGCGCCTGCCCGGTGAGCGAGATATCCTTGTCGACGAGATCCCGCAAGGCCACGTGCGTTGATGCGCCGGACCCGCTAAAGGCTTTCCGCCGCGCTCAGTCCTCGATGACCTTCACGCTCTCGCCCCCGTGGCGAGTCTCCCTCGGCCGTACCTCGACCATCAGCGGCATCTGGAGCCCGCCTCCCGTCATGATGGCGACGCCGATCGGGAGGCGCGATATCTCCTCCGCCATGGCCGTCGTCAGTCCCTCGACGCTCGCGATGATCGCCTTCAGGTCGTTCGGGTTCGTGACCTTCAGGATGATCTGCGTGTTACACTGGCTCAGCACATTCTTGTCTACCTTCGCCGCGCGCTGCGTGATGACCACGAGTCCGAGGCCGAATTTTCGGCCCTCCGATGCGAGCGTCCGAAAGACCTTGGAGGATGCGACCTGCCCGACCTGGGGACAGAAATTGTGTGCCTCCTCTACGACGAGCATCATCGGCGGGATACGACCGACCTTGCGAAGTTCGAACATCGCGGTCGCGAGTCGGTTGACGACGAGTTCCTGGATGTCGGGGGGAACGCCCTTCAGGTTGATGATCGTCGTCTTGCCCTTGATCACGAGTTCGTCGATCCGCGTGCCTTCCTTCGCGAAGATCTCGACCTCGCTGAGGTATTCGAGCTCATCGATCAGCGAGGCGTTCTGGGGGTCGTCCTCGCGCTCGAGGACGCGGATGATGTCGCGAATCGTGTAGTCTTTCGTCGCCTGCCGCAAGAGGTCCAGCGCCTTGCGCAACGCGGTCAGGTGGGTCCGGACCTTCGCCGAGCCCGTGAGGGACAAGATGTCCCGCGCGTCGAGATTGCTGAGCGTGAACTTGAGAGGCCGGCTGCCCGGATTGATCTTCGTGTCCGGGGAGAATACCTGGATGACGTCCGCGTAGGCTCGGGGTTCGACCCGGAACCGAGCCGACCCCTCCGGGTGCTTCCCCTTCTCCCGAAGCGCGGCATACTCGCCGTGCGGGTCGACGATCACGCAGGTCACATGGTGTTTCATGAGCTCCTCGATGAGGACGCCCGCGATGTACGATTTCCCGCCGCCCGTCTTCGCGAGGATCGAGACGTGCTTCTGCACCATGGCGTTGATGTCGAGGAAGACGGGCACGTCGTGGCCCGCCAGTAGCCCGACGTAGGCGCCGTGTTTCCGGTCCTCGTTGAGGCCGATGACCTCCTGGATTGTGGCGGTCTCCGCCTTGCGGACGGGCTCGCCGGCGCGGAACGGGGTGCGCGGGACCTGGAGCAGACCGCGGTCGTCGCGGTACCCGATCACGCTGACCTGGGCCGACACCCGCTCCTCGACGTCGACCGGGTCGCCGTCGCTCATCTGCTGGGCGCGGTCCAGAGACAGGTCCGTCTTCCGCTCAATCTGATCGACGCGGCCGAGGACGACGCCGCACGTCTCGTGCTCGACCTGGACGAACTCGTTGCGCTCGATCGGATCGACGACGGAACAACGGAACGACGTCGTGCCCACATCGCCGTAGATGACGCCGACAAATCCGTCGCCGTGATGGGAAGCGGGCCTAGAATGAGCGGCGGACTCCATGCGTGCATCCCATGCGAGGCGCGATAACCCGGCGTCGAGATAAATAGGTTTGTCCACAGAGCTGGATGGCCGAACGAAAATCACCTCTGATATTCTTGAGCGCCGTGTTCAAGTCATTCTCGGAGCAAGCCAATCCGACCATGGCGGGAGCCGTAGGGGAAATTTCCCTCCAAATGGTGTTCGGCAAGGCGTTTCTCGTCGAACTCCAACGCGGCGACCTGGAAACCGCCAAGGTCTTTGCGCGGGCGTTCCTGACCCGTACCGCGCTCACGTCGAAGGGCCCGTTACCGCTTGCCGCCGCCTGACGCGTTTCTCGATCGCTGCCGCCGCGTCGGCCGCGACCGCCCTCGCCTCCCGTGCGCCATCGAGCACGACGAAACGGCGTGAGCGGGCGAGTCGATCGTAGTTCGTAGCGACCTTCTTGAGGAAGGCGAGGTCCTCGAATCGGATGAGGTTCGGCCGCGTCTGGATTCGTTTCAATCCGAGCTCCGCAGGCACCCGGAGCAGAAGCGTCAGGTCCGGAGGGACGATCCATGTCGCGCTCGCCCGCTGCAGGAAGCGCACGGGGTCGCTCACCACGCCCTCGAGCCGCGCCCCTTGATACGCATAGGTCGAGTCCGCGTACCGGTCGCACAGGACCAGCTCGCCTTTCTCGAGGTGAGCTCGAATCTCGGCGACGTGCGCTGCGCGGTCGGCCAGGAACAGGAACGACTCGGCGATCGGCCCGACATCGTCGTCGTAGGCGCGGCGCACGGCATCGCCGAGCCACGTCGCGGTCGGCTCCGTCGTTAGAAAAACAGGAACGCCTGCCGCACGGAATGATTCTGCGACGAGCCGACTCACCGTCGTCTTCCCTGCGCCGTCGATTCCTTCGAACGTGACGAAGCCGGTGAGCACGCGGGACCGCAACGAGGGGGCGGCAGATTAAACCGTCGACACACCGGTCCCATCGCGCGGCCGCACAACGTTTTTATAGAGTCCGGCGGCTCCACGCCGCGGCGGCGTTCGGCTCAGGGGGCGGGGACGA
>DASPXQ010000046.1:0-2144 GCA_035637195.1 Thermoplasmata archaeon
GCGCGCTCGAGAAGATCGTCGCGAAGGGCACGCTCGCGTACGGCATCAAGACGGGCTTCGGAGACCTCGCGAGCGTCGCGATCTCCGAGGCGGACGTCCGGACGTTGCAGCTCAACCTGCTGCGGAGCCACGCGATCGGCCAGGGGCCGCCCCTCCGCCGGGACGAGGTGCGGGCCGCGATCCTCCTCCGGGCGAACACGCTCGCGATGGGGTACTCCGGCGTCCGCCGGGTGCTCGTGACGCGCCTCTTGGACTTCTTGAACCGGGGCGTGCATCCGATGATCCCGTCCCGCGGATCGCTCGGCGCGAGCGGCGACCTCGCCCCCCTCGCGCACCTGGGCCTCGTGCTCGTGGGGGAAGGCGAGGCGGAGGTCGGCGGACGGGTCCTCCCGGGCGCCAAGGCCCTCGCGGGGGCGAAACTCGTGCCCCTGGTCCTCCAATCGAAAGAAGGCGTGGCGATCATCAACGGGACGTCCGTGATGGCGGCCGTGGGTGCCCTCGTGGTCCACGATGGCCTTCGATTGCTGAAGGATGCGCAGGTGGCCGCCTCGATGTCGTTTGAAGCCCTCCGTGGTTCGCCGAAGCCCTTCGACGATCGCCTCGTCGGACTGAAGCCGCAGCCCGGCGCGCGGGAGGTCGCGGCGAACCTCCGACGCCTCCTGCGGCGCAGCGAGATCATCCCGTCCCACAAAGGTCCGCACCGGGTGCAAGATCCGTATACGCTCCGGTGTGTCCCGCAGGTCCTCGGGGCGGTCCGCTCGACGCTCGAAGGCGCGGCGGCATCCCTGCGGGTCGAAATGAACGCCGCGACCGATAACCCGCTCATCTTCCCGGAGGGCACGAGCATCAGCGGGGGGAATTTCCACGCGCAAGCGTTGGCGATGGCCCTGGACCACGTCGCCCTCGGCATGGCCGTCCTCGCGGGCTTCTCCGAGCGGCGGATCGCGCGGCTCGTCGACACCCGGCTCAGCGAGTTGCCACCCTTCCTGACGCAGAAGAGCGGGCTGAATTCCGGGATGATGATCGTGCAGTACGTCGCGGCGGGCTACGCGAGCGACAACAAGGTCCTCGCCCATCCGGCGTCCGCCGACTCGATCCCGACGTCGGCGAATCAGGAGGACTTCGTGCCGATGGGCATGGCGGCCGCCTTGAAGGCCCGGCAGTCCCTGGAGAATGCCGCGCGCGTCGTCGCGCTCGAGGTGCTCGCGGCGGCCCAGGGCCTCGAGTTCCTCAAGCCTCTCCAGCCCGGCGTCGGCCCCCGGGCGGCCCACGCCTTCGTGCGGTCGCAGGTCCCGCCGCTGGTCGAGGACCGCTCCCTCGCGGCCGATGCGAACCGGATCCTCGAGTGGATGGCGACCGGGGAGTTCCTGAAGTCCGCGGAAGCGGCCGCGGGTCCGCTCGTCTGATCACTCGACCGCGCCTTGCAGCGAGCGGAAGCACACGGGGCAGCGGCCGACGCGGCTCCCGCACAGATCGTGGAATTCGCGACCGCAGCCGCAGCGGGTGACCTTGAAGCCTTTCTTGATGAGGCCCTTGCAGATCGGGCAGCGGCTCTCGAGGTCCGCGACGAGCCGCTTCGCCTTCTCCGGTCCGATCTCGGAGACGTCGATCTGGGCGATCATCTCCTGGGTGTACTCCTTCTCGTCGAACACCCGGTGCGAGACGATCTGGATCGCGAGCGGCACGCTCCCGGGAGCGGTCATCTTGAGGCGGATCTTCAGGACCTCCGTCCCGTGCGCCCGGACCGCGGGGAGTTCCGTCACGCCCTGCGTCTCCGCGTCGCCGAGGATCCGCACGCGGACGTCCTTCGCGAGCCCCTTCCCGACGTTCTCGAGGGTCAGGGTCGCCTCGGTCCATTCGTTCAGCTTCGTCGCGCCGACCTCGAGCGATCCGCGCATGCTCGGCGCGAACGCCTCCGTGGCGTCCCACGCCATGCGGTAGGCTTCCTCCGCCGCCTTGATCGCCTCCGGGAAGTCCGTCTTCCGGAGCTGGACCGCCTGAGCGAGCTTCGTCTCGGCGGCCTTCATGTCGATCCCGAACTTGCGGCCGTTCCGGATCGTGGTCTCGCCTTTGAACGTGAGATCGATGAATCGCTTTTCGACGATCTTCGCGGACTCGACGCGTTCGAGCGCACTCTCGACCAC
>DASPXQ010000047.1:0-2586 GCA_035637195.1 Thermoplasmata archaeon
CCCGAGGTACTTCCGGACGAGGTCCGGGTGTTCCTGGACCGCCTCGGAGAACGAGCAGAAGATGATGCCCTCATCGGCGAGCCGCTGCTTGAACGTCGTCGCGACGGACACGCTGTCCAGGACCGCGTCGACCGCGACGCCCGCGAGGCGTTCCTGCTCTTGGAGCGGGATGCCGAGCTTGGCGTACAGGTTCCGGATCTCCGGGTCGACGTCCTCGAGGCTGTTCACGGGCTTCTTCGGCCTCGGCGCGGCGTAGTAGATGATGTCCTGGTAGTTGATTGGCGGATACCGGACGTTGGACCACTTCGGCTCCTTCATCGTGAGCCAGTGGCGGTAGGCGCGAAGGCGCCAATCGAGCATCCATTCCGGCTCCTTCTTCTTCTGCGAGATGAGCCGGACGACGTCCTCGCTCAGGCCCTTCGGGACCGTGTCCTCGTCGAGGTCGGCGACGAAGCCGTACTTGTACTCCTGCTTCGACATTTGCTCCTGGAGTACGCTCTTGGTGACCATAGACAGGCCTCCCGTTTTCGAGAAGCGGAAGGAACACTATAACGTTGTTATATATATCTTTGGTCGTGCGCCCCACGAATGACGAACAACGCGCGAATCTCGACGGAAGACTTAAGTCGAGGCGCCGCGTTCGAAAGGGCCGTGATGCCTCCGGAGCAACTGCCGCTCGTCGTGACAGCGGGCGCCGTCCGACGGATCCACGTGCTGCAGGAGAAGGAGAGCAAGCCCGGCGCCTCCCTGCGCCTGCGGATCATCGCGGGCGGCTGCAGCGGGATGCAGTACCGCATGGACCTCGCGGACGCCCCGCGGCCGACGGACCTCGTCGTCGCCGAGCAAGACGTCAAGGTGTTCGTCGACCCGAAGAGCATGACGTACCTGCGAGGCTCGCGGCTCGACTGGGAGGAGGACCTCTTCGGCGGGCAGTTCAAGATCAGCAACCCGAACGCGAAGCACTCCTGTTCGTGCGGGCTGAGCTTCACGATCTGAGCCGATGGCGATCAGAGGGCCTGGGCGAGCATCTCCGCCAGATCGACGACGCTGAGCTGCATGTTCCGCTTTTGGGCGATATCGGATAGGTGCATCTCGGCGTGCGGGCACGTTGTGACGAGGCTCGTCGCCCCGGTGTCCTCCGCCGCGTCGAGACGCCGCTGGCCCACGCCCGCGGCCTGTTCGGGGAAGACGGCCGGGAAGCCGCCCCCGGCGCCGGAGCAGAGCGCGTCCTCCCTCGAAGGCAGGATCTCGAGAATCTTCAGGTCCTTGATGAACTTCAACGCCTGGCGGGGCGGCTCGTACACCTTGCTGACGCGGGACATGTGGCACGCGTCGTGGAACGCGACCTTCTGCGGGAGCGGCTTCGTGAACGCGATCCGCTTCTCCCGGATCAGCTTCTCGACGTAATGGGAGATGTGGAACACGCTGTACGGCGGGTTCCCGCCCCACTGCTTGTAGTCCCGCGCGAACGCGCGGTAGCACTCCGCGCACGCGGTGACGAGGACCTTCGCGCCGGTCTCCTGAACCGCCCGGACGTTGTGCGGCATCAGCTCCTTCTTCGTGACTTCCTGGTAGCCCATCCTCGCGATGGGCGCACCGGAGCACCACTCCTCTGTCCCGAGAATCTTGTACGGCACCCGGGCGGCGTTCAGGATCTTCACGACGGCCCGGGCGATCTGCTGCCTCTTGTAGCTCGCGACGCATCCGACCCAGTAGACGACCTCCGGGGTCTCTGACTGCACGGCCTCCGGCGGGATCCAGGCGGCGCGCGCCTCCGGCGGCTCGCCGAACAGGTTGTGCGTCTCCCGGACGTTCTCGAGGTACGGTTCGAGCTGCGGCCGGGCGTACCCGGAATTCACCATCCACTCCTTGACGTCGTCCCAGAGGGTGTCGAACGGGATGTCGACGGGGCAGATCGCCTCGCACGCGCCGCAGCCCGTGCACTCCCACGCGTTCCGCGCGAAGTCCTCGCCCGGCTTCACGTGCCGGCCGAGCAGTCGATCCAGCGGCCCGCGCATCTCGTACTGCCGCAGGGCGAAGATCCGGCCGCGGGGGGACGCGCCCTCCCAGCCCGCCTCCTGGTACGCCGGGCACACGGGCACGCAGTAGCCGCACATCGTGCACGCGTGGACGTCTTCCTGGATGGGAGGCATCTTCGCGAGGCGGGGCATGCGATTCCACCCACCGGTTCAGGTGCGAAGCTCCTCGAGCTGTCGGTCCGCCTGGGCGGCCTCGCCGTCTTCTTCGCGCGCGAGCTCTTCGAGGACGGCCCGAATCCGTGCGTCGGCGTGCGCGGCCGCGTCCCGGAACAAAGCGGCCGACTTCCGGCCCGTGTCCGCGGCGATCTCCCACGCCTTCGCCAGCGTGATCTCCTTCTCGAACGCGTATCGGGCGGCGCCGCAGTTCGGGCACACGTTCGGCATCGCCTTCGTCTCCGCGGCGTAGCCGCAGACGTAGCACTCGACCTTCGAGACGACGTCCATCGGATAGATCCCCGGGAGCACGGCCGCGTCCCTCGCGGTCCGCGCCGTGACGGCTTCGAGCTTCGCGAGCTGCGTCTTCTTCCGTCGGCCGAACTCCTCGAAG
>DASPXQ010000048.1:0-13757 GCA_035637195.1 Thermoplasmata archaeon
CTCCTTCCACATGCCGTAGGCCACCTGGGACGACCGCGCGAACACCTTCCGCTGGACGGGGTCGAGGTAGAACGGCCGGTGCACGACGCCCGTATTCCGACGGGACGTGTGCTGCGCGACCTGGGATTCCTTCTCCAGGACCGCGATCCGGCCCTCGTAGCGGTGCGCCAGCCAGTAGGCGAACGACGTGCCGAGGATCCCGCCGCCGATGACCGTGACGTCCCACGGCTCCATGGTCTGCTGGAGCGGAAGAAGCCCCGGGTTATTATCCCTGCGTACGCACGCGGCGGAGCGCCGCTTTCAGGAGGTGCAACGGGTACGCCAGGAATCGCGTCGGCTGGCGGAGCGCCCGCTGGCGGACCGCATCGGCCGAGAGGAACACTTCCTTCAATTCCGGGAGTTCGACCTTCGGCGCGAAGAGCACGTACACCGGGATGCCGGCCGCGAAGAGCGCGAGGGAGACGGCGATCTGCAACGGATCCACGAGGACGATGAGGAGGACGGAGAACGCCGCCCCCCGGGATCGGGACCACGATCTTTCCGTGCAACTCCGACGCGATCCTCGGGGGCCGTTTCGCCAATCGAATCGCCGAGAGGCAGGTCGCCAGGTACGCGACCGCGAGGAGGAACACGGACGCGTTGATGAGCGCCGCCAATCCGCCGACCAGGCTCGCGACGTACGCCGCGATGCAGAGGACCGTCAAGCCAATGTAGGGCGTGCGGAACTTCCCGTGCCGTCGGCTGAACGCCTTCGGCAGGAATCCGTCCAAGGACATCGCGTACGCGAGCCGCGCCGTCCCGATGGTGCCGGACTCGTCCGCGCCGGTGATCGACAGCAGCACGCCGACGCCGACCACGCCAATCGCGCCGGCCGTCAGGAATGAGGCCGGCGACCCAGACGACGAGGGATGCGGGGCCGATCAGCCGCGGGCCGATCACCGTGGCCACGTATACGTCCGCGCCGATGATCCCCCCGACGACGAGGTTCGCACGTCGAGGGTGTTCAGCCGCCGCGTCGTCTCGCCCGTGCGGACCCCTCGGCAACCCGCCCCGGCATTCACCCGGGCCAGGGGACGCCCAGGTCGATCCCGGTTTTCCTCAGCTCCTCCGTCACCTTCGGACCGAGGGGGATGCCTTCCTTGCGTTGTTTCTCGGTGCGGGCATAGCTCTTCTCCCCGTGCACATAGATGCGGTCCTGTCCCTGGGCCCTCGGGCTATCCTTGAGCTCTCGCGCAAGTCGGTCCATGTCCCGCCGGAATTCGTCGAGCGGCCGGAAGGCCGCCGGGTCGAGGGCCATGAAGAAATGCCCGACGTCGGGCCGCTTCTCGTCGGCGTAAACCTGCAGGCCCGTCGCCGCGCCGCTCAGCACGCCGCACAGGACGTCGACCATCAAGGCGAGGCCGTAGCCCTTGTGCCCGCCGAGGTCCTCGCCCTCGCCTCCGAGCGGGAGGAGGCCGCCGCCGAGTCGGGTCGCGAGCGCCTTCAGCACCCGCGCGGGGTCCGTCGAACTCCGTCCCGTCTCATCGACCGCCCAGCCGGGCGGGATCGGCTTCCCGAGGCGGTTGTAGACCTCGACCTTGCCCCGCGGCACGGTCGACGTCGCCATGTCGAGGACGAACGCGTTCTCCTTCATCGCGGGTGCCGCAAGGCTGATCGGGTTCGTGCCGAGCACGGAGATGCGGCCGAACGTCGGCACGACGAGCGGCGCGGCGTTCGTCATGCTCACG
Organism: Thermoplasmata archaeon; assembly: GCA_035637195.1. GTDB lineage: Archaea > Thermoplasmatota > Thermoplasmata > RBG-16-68-12 > RBG-16-68-12 > RBG-16-68-12. The sequence goes on from DASPXQ010000048.1 coordinate 1,728, forward strand.
CCGATCAGGTTGTGCTCGAGCGCCATGAGCGTGTAGTACCCCGCGATCCCGTAATGATTCGAGTTCCGCACCGTGACGATGCCGACCGCGGTGTCTCTCGCCTTCCGAATGGCGACGTCCATCCCCTTCTTGCCCACGACCTGGCCGAGGCTCTGTCCGCCGTCGATGAGCGCGGTCGCCTTCGTCTCCTTGAGGATGCGGCTCTCGTCGTGCGGCTTCATGTAGCCGGCCTTCAACCCGCCGACGTAGCGGCCGAGTCGCGCGACGCCGTGCGAGTCGATCCCGCGCAGGTCCGCGAGGACGAGGACATCGGTCGTGACGCGCGCGTCCTCGGGAGGGACGCCGAGTTTCACCAAGACCTGCTCGCAGAACCGGCGAAGGGGCTTCTCCTGGATGGTGGACGTCTCGGCCATCGGTCCCGCCTCGTCGGCGGACCGAAGAATCGTCGTGCGTATAAGCTTGCGGTTCGATGGATGCGGGCCTCGGCGCGATCGATTCCAACGGACGCCGGAGACCGCTCGACGATGGATTCGTTCGCTCCGGTTTTGTAGATTTTGTATACATGAAGGTAGATTAATCACGGACGGCCTGCGTCGGCCATGGCGATCGTAGAGCGCGTCGCGCTCATCACCGGTGGCAGCCGCGGACTCGGATACACGCTTGCGGAGTTCCTCGCCCGACAACGCTGGACGCTCATCCTCACCGCGCGCGATGAATCGGCCCTTCGAGAGGCCGCCGACCGCTTGCGGGAGACCGGCGCGACGATGACGGTCGTGCCCGGCGATGTCTCGGATGCGGCGCATCGACGCGAACTCGCGAACGTCGCGGCCCGCCGCGGTCGGCTCGACCTCCTCGTCAACAACGCATCCGAACTCGGGCCGTCTCCGCTCCCTCCTCTCGTCGGGCATCCTCTCCCGGCGCTTCGGCGGGTGTTCGAGGTGAACGTGATCGCGCCGCTTGCGCTGGTCGGCGACTGCCTGCCTGTCCTGAAGACGTCGAGGGGCCTCGTCGTCAACATCACGAGCGACGCGGCTCGCGCCGGCTACCCCGGATGGGGCGGGTACGGGAGCAGCAAGGCGGCCCTCGAGCTCGTCACGAAGACGCTCGCGAAGGAGCTTCGGGAGGCGGGCGTCGGCGTCGTCGCCGTGGATCCGGGCGACTTGCGGACGAGGATGCATCAGGACGCATTCCCGGGGCAGGACATCACCGATCGGCCGCTGCCCGACGTCACGCTGCCGTTCTGGGCGTGGCTCGAAGGACAGGATCCGCTTCGCATCTCGGGCCAGCGGTTCGAGGCGCAAGGGGCCACCTGGGAGGTGCCCGCATGAACCGCCAAGACCTCGTCTTCGAGCAGCCGCGGGACCTCTTCGCCGCAGGGCCGGCCGAGCTCGAACGGGGCGCACGCGACCAGGTGCGGCTCCTCGTCACGACGCAGGAAGGAACCGTCCACGCGCGGTTCGAGGACCTGCCCCGGTTCCTGTCCGCGGGCGATCTCCTCGTGGCGAACGAGAGCGCGACGTTGGCGGCGAGCCTCGTGGCAGGCGGCGCCTCGGGGACGTTCACGCTGAACCTGAGCACCCGTTATGCGGAGCGCCTCTGGCTCGCGGAACCTCGCTGGGACCCGGCCCGTCCCGGCCCGATGCCGATCCACGCGGGCGAGGACGCCTCCTTGGGCGACGCGACCGTGACGTTCGTCGCACCCTATCCCGGCATCCCGCGCCTCTGGTTCATCCACGCGGACCGGCCGCTCGAGCCGATCCTGGAACGGGAGGGCGTGCCGATCCACTACGGGTACGTTCCGAAGGTCTGGCCGCTCGACGCGTACCGAAGCCTCTTCTCCCGCATCCCCGGCAGCGCCGAGATGCCGTCGGCGGCCCGGCCGATAACGCCGCGCGTCCAGAGGGCCTTGGCGGCTGCGGGCGTTCGATTCGCGTCCATCTTGCTCCATGCCGGCGTCAGCAGCCTCGAGATCGAGGCGGACGCGGTCGAACAGCAGGCGGTCTACCCGGAGCCCTTCGAGGTGTCCGAAGAGACGGCCAGGCTCGTGAACGAAACGCGCGAGGCGGGCCATCGGGTCGTGGCGATCGGCACGACGGTCGTACGCGCGCTCGAGTCGGCGTGGACGCGGGACGGCATGCGACCGCGCCGCGGATTCACCCGCGTGTTCGTGCATCCCGGCAATCCGGTCCGGGCGGTCGACGGCCTGCTGACCGGTTTCCACGATCCGGTCACGAGTCATCTCGCGATGCTCGCCGGGTTCATCGGGTTGCCGCGCGTGATGGAAACGTACCGCGAGGCGATCGCGAACGGATACCGGTGGCACGAGTTCGGGGACAGCCACCTGATCCTGCGGAAGTGACCGGCCTCATCGTCCGGCACGTGCCGCGTCGGCATGTGCGATTCGAACGGGCAAGCCACAGTGTGTGATCGTCAGCCGGACTTCTTCCCCATCTGGCCTGTGTACGTCGCGATGTACCAGTGGTTGCCACACGGATCTCGAACGGCCGCCGCGCGTTCCCCGTACTCCATGTCGCGCACGTCGTGAAGATTCACCCCTCCGGCCTTGAGGGCGCGCTTGTAGGTCGCGTCTACGTTGCGGACAAAGAGGTGAATGCCGGAGGGGAGGGCTCTCCATTGGGCTGCGGCCCGGCCGACCTCAACCATACCGCCATCGATGCGGAGGGCGGCGTGGAGCGTCTTTCCGTCGGAGCCGACAGCCCGCTGGTCCTCCAGTTCCTCTGCCCGAAAGGCTTCCTTGAGAAACGTCACGAGGCGGTCCGGGTCGTCCACGGTGAGATAGGGCGTCACGGCGGTGAATCCAGCGGGCATGTGGGATGTGTGCTTGCGTTCGGGCATGAGGACCGCAACGGGTACCTTGGGCTGGGGGTTTCAGCGTTTCGGCGGGACGGACCATTGACCCCCACGGGCCAAAATCATCCGAGAGATGCGGGCCTGCTGGGACTCGAACCAAGCTCAGCGACTACGCCCTGGAGACCACCGATCGTATACCCTGTGATCCGCAATCTCGACGACCACAATGTACCGCTCGCCGCGATCGCGCACAATCGTGTAGAGGAGCCTCCAGAACGAGGGCAAATCCTCCACGAACAGGTTCTCCAGACCATGCTTATCCTTGAGCGCCTTGGGGATGCGATCCTTCTTCACGACTTCGCCATGAAGGCAGTCGGCGAGCAGGATTGAGCGAAGAGAGCGAACGCGTCGGGCAATCGACCGGGAAGCCGGGTCCGGACTCTGCTCGAGGCGAAGGAGGCTTTCGGCTGCAACCGTGGACAAGACGATGTCTCGTGCTCGGAGTCCCATTACAGGTGGGGCCCCTTGCGGATCGCCTCGAGCAGCTGCGGGGAGGCCTCCGGGACCCAGATCAGCCCTTTGCTGCCTTCCGCCACCATCCCCTCGTCGCCAAGGAAGCGGAGCGCAGCATTGAGGCTTGGGCGGGTCGTCGAGTGGCCCCACCGTGCGAGGGTCGCGAGAACCTGGTTACGGCTGATCGGGCCTTTGGACTTCTGCAAGGCTCCCAGGACGTACTCGATCGTCTCGAGGGTCGGGTTCGCACCCCTTCTCGCGTACCTGGGTCGGGGCCCTTTCGCGACCTGCGCCATTCGGGTTAGTGTATGTATCCATATAGTACATGTATCCTTGTATCCCCGTGAGACCGTGCGCATGAATCGGAAAGGGAAGCGAACCCGCGTGCCCGGCCGTCTTCGAAGCCGCGTGGCACTGCCGGCTCGGATTCGGACCTTTAATGAGAACCTGCCCAACTCTCGCGTGGACCACACCCCAGCCACCCACGTGGCCCCGCCCGGCACGGCCCAAAGCGTTTCCGGACAGCCAGCGGGATCCTCCCTCGTGAGCTCAAACACTCCACTCACCGTGCTCCATGGCGGCACACAGTCGCTCAGGATTAGGTTTCAAGCTCTGAATGCCGATCTCACGTCGAGGCGAGGCTTCACCCGGCTCTTCGTCCACCCTGGAAAACCGGTCCGCGCTGGCACGAACTCGGGGACAGTGACCTCATCCTGCGGAAGTAACGGTGCCGCGGTCTGTTGCGGGTGCGACGGATTGTTGGTCCTCCCTCGAGTCCTTTCCGCCGCGCGTGAATCGCGGCTCGACCAGCACCGCTATCCTCCGAGGCTTGCGGACATGCCGCCGAGAACGACCACCACCGCGAGGCAGACTCCGGAAAGGACCGCGCCGATGGACAGCAAGTCCCGAAACCGCGCCGGCCCGATTCGAGCGCGGGAGATCCCGAGGAAGACGCCGACGTTTCCGAGGTTCACCGCGAAGACAGCCGCCATCACGTAGAATGCGTACACCCAAAACGAGGGAAAGAACAGACTCGCGGTGAGCGCGGCACCTGAGACAATCGGCAGTCCAATTGCCGCAAGGCCCGCCGCCAGGTAAACGGGCCGTAAGGTGCGGTTCCGTGTTTCGAATGCCGAGGCATTCATGGCACTTACCGCTCATGGGACGCCCTAAGCAAGAACGTGTCGTTCGTCGCCTGCATTCCTCGCCGGTGGGCCATGAACGAAAGCCTTTAACGCTCACCTCGAGTTCGACGCCCGCCGCGAGGCGTCGCGGGGAATGCATATGCCCTGGGGACTTCAGAATCGCCTGGCTCGGATCATCCGGCCGGCGGACGGCCATACCGTGATGCTCGCGGCAGACCATGGGTACTTCCTCGGTCCGACGCGCAAGATCGAGATCCCCCGCAAGACGCTGGAGCCGCTCCTGCCCTACGCGGATGCGGTGATGGTGACTCGAGGCGTCGTGCGGACCTCGATCGACCCCGGTGCGACGGTCCCGATCGTCCTTCGGGTGTCGGGAGGCGCGAGCGTCCTGAACGAGGACCTTTCCAACGAGAAGATCACGACCTCGATGCGGGAGGCCGTCCGCCTGAACGCCTCCGCGGTCGCCCTCTCGATCTTCGTCGGGGCGCCGCACGAGCACGAGAGCCTCGTGAACCTCGGGCATCTCGTCGACGAAGGCGAGGAGGTAGGCCTGCCCGTCCTCGCCGTGACGGCGGTTGGCAAGGAACTCGAGAAGCGAGACGCCCGATATCTTGGGCTCGCGACGCGCATCGCCGCGGAGTTCGGCGCGCACTTCGTGAAGACGTACTTCTGCGAGTCGGACTTCGACAAAGTGGTCGAAGGCTGCCCCGTGCCCCTCGTCGTCGCGGGCGGCCCGAAGCTCGAGACGGAGCTCGACGCGCTCGAACTCGCATACGACTCCGTCCAAGCGGGGGCGGCGGGCGTCGACATGGGCCGGAACATCTGGCAGTCGTCCAACCCGGTCGGCATGATCCGTGCGATCCGCGCGGTCGTCCACGAGCGGGCGACGCCGAAGGAAGCCCTCGACGTCCTCAAGGGCGGCAAGGCCCGCAAGTAGGCGGCCCATGCGCGCCGCGATGTACCACGCGAACGACGACGTGCGCATCGTCGACCTGCCGAAGCCGAGCATCGGCGCCGGCGAGATCCTCGTCAAGGTGCGCGCGAGCGGGATCTGCGGTTCCGACGTCATGGAGTGGTACCGTAAACCGAAGGCGCCGCTGGTCCTCGGCCACGAGATCGCCGCGGAGGTCGTCGAGGTCGGCGCGAGCGTCGATGCGGTGAAGCGGGGCGAGCGGGTCTTCGTCTCGCACCACGTCCCGTGCGGCCAGTGCCCCTACTGTCTGGCGGGACATGAGACCGTGTGCGACACGCTCCGAACGACGAACTTCGATCCGGGCGGATTCGCGGAATTCGTCCGCGTGCCTGCGATCAACGTGAAGCACGGCGTCTTCGTCCTCCCGAAGGAGATCTCGGATGACGACGCGGTGTTCATCGAGCCGCTCGCCTGCGTCATCCGCGGGCAGCGCCTCGCGGATCTCCGACCGGGACACACGGTCCTCGTCATCGGAAGCGGGGTGGCGGGCCTGTTGCACGTCAAGCTCGCGAAAGCGTCCGGGGCCGCGAAGGTGATCGCAACGGACCTGGTCGAGTCGCGCCGGGCCGTCGCACGGAAGGCGGGCGCCGACCTAGCAATCGATGGTCGGGACGACGTGCCGGCGAAGGTGCGCGCTGCGAACGAGGGTCACGCCGCGGACCTTGTCGTCACGTGCACGGGCGCGCCGAAAGCGATTGCGCAAGGCCTGGCTTCCGTGGACCGGGGCGGCACGATCCTCTTCTTCGCACCCACCGAGCCCACCGCGAAGATCGATATCCCCTTCAACGCTTTGTGGCGGGAGGAGATCACGACCGTGGCCTCGTATGGTGGCAGCCCGCAGGACATCCGCGCGGCGATTACGCTCCTGGCCGAACGCAAGATCACCGTCGCGGACCTCATCACGCACGTGCTGCCACTCGAGGAGGCCGCGAAAGGCTTCGCGCTCGTGGCGCAGGCGAAGGACTCGCTGAAGGTCGTCCTCCGGCCGTGAATGGCCACCGACGTCCCGCGGCGTCGGGAGGCGTCCGTTAACCTTAAACAAGGTTGCATCGCCGCCAACGCGTGTTCGAACCCGTACGGTCCCGATGCATCATCGTGATAAGGGCCCGCTTCGTTACGCACGGAGCCTCAGGAGGTCTCGCGGTGGTCGTGTCGAGTGCGACGATCGACAGCCTGCTGAAAGAGAAGGAGCAGTACCCGCCCCCCGATGCATTCCGCAAGAACGCTCTGGCGCGGGATGACGACCTCTACCGCGACGCGGCACGCGACCCGGAGGCGTTCTGGGCCAAGATGGCGAAGGGCCTCGACTGGACCGCTCCGTGGTCCGAGGTCCTTGAATGGAATCCTCCATTCGCGAGATGGTTCGTCGGCGGCCGAATCAACGTATCCGCGAACTGCCTCGACCGCCATCTGAAGGGTCCGCGACGAAACAAGGCCGCAATCGTCTGGGAGGGCGAACCCGGAGACCGGCGCGTGCTGACGTACCACGATCTGTGGCGAGACGTGAACCGCTTCGCGAACGTCCTGCGCGGACTCGACGTGAAGCAGGGCGACCGGGTCACGATCTATATGCCAATGATCCCCGAGCTGGCGGTCGCGATGCTCGCGTGCGCGCGCATCGGCGCGGTGCACAGCGTCATATTCGGCGGCTTCAGCGCGCGGGCGATCCGCGACCGCGTCGAGGACGCCGAGTCGGCGGTCGTCGTGACGGCGGACGCGGGCTATCGGCGAGGCTTCGCTCTCCCGCTGAAGAAGGTGGTCGACGAGGCGCTCGAGGGCCTTCGAATCGTCCGCCACGTGGTCGTGTTCAGCCGAGCGGCCATCGACGTCCCGATGCGAGAGGGTCGCGACCACTGGTGGCACGAGCTCGCGGCGAAATCGGAGGCCGTGTGTCCTCCGGAGGGGATCCCTGCGACGGACCCGCTCTTCCTTCTCTACACCTCGGGCACGACGGGGAAACCGAAAGGGATTCAACACTCGACGGGCGGCTATTTGGTCGGGGTCGCGACGACGACGCGGTATATCTTCGACCTGAAGGAGGACGACTTGTACTGGTGCACCGCGGACATCGGCTGGGTCACCGGGCATTCGTACCTCGTCTACGGACCCCTCGCGAACGGCGCGAGCGTCTTCATGTACGAGGGCGCTCCGGACTGGCCCGCGCCGGACCGGTTCTGGCAGATGATCGAGGACTACGAGATCACGATCCTCTACACCGCGCCGACCGCGATCCGGGCGTTCATGCGCTGGGGCGACGAGCATCCGAAGAAGCACGATCTCTCGAGCCTGCGGCTCCTGGGGACCGTCGGCGAGCCGATCAACCCGGAGGCGTGGCGGTGGTACCGCAAGGCGATCGGCGGCGGCCGTTGCCCCATTGTCGACACATGGTGGCAGACGGAGACGGGCATGATCCTGATCAGCCCCCTTCCCGGCCTCACGACGACGAAGCCCGGATCCGCGACGCGGCCCTTCCCCGGAATCGAGGCGGCGGTCGTCGACGAACACGGCAAACCCGTGGCGGTGAACCGGGGCGGGTATCTCGTCATCACGAAACCGTGGCCCGCGATGCTCCAGACGATTTACAAGGATCCGGCGAGATACGAGCAGGTCTACTGGTCAAAGGTCCCCGGAAAATACTTCACGGGCGACGGCGCGCGGGTCGACGAGGACGGCTACTTCTGGCTGATGGGCCGCATCGACGACGTCATCAACGTCGCAGGCCATCGAATCGGCACGATGGAAGTCGAGTCGGCGCTCGTGAGCCATCCGAAGGTCGCGGAGGCCGCGGTCGTCGGCAAGCCGCATCCCATCAAGGGGCAGTCTCTTGTCGCTTACGTCGTGCTGAAGTCCGGTCAGAAAGCCTCCAACGATCTGAAGGCGGAACTCCAGCGGCACGTGCGCCACGCGATCGGGCCCATCGCCGTTCCCGACGACCTCTACATGACGGAGAAGCTCCCCAAGACTCGGAGCGGGAAGATCATGCGCCGCGTGATCCGGTCCCTGGTGAGCGGACAGGAGATTGGCGACACAACGACCCTCGAGGATCCGGGAGCGGTCGAGGAAGTCCGGAAATGGCTCGAGGCGGTCGGCCGCAATAACCCTTGATTGGGACGGCCAGGAAAACCTTATCGTGGGACGTCCGTCTCCGGTGCGGGAGGTTGCCGTGGCGTACTTCTTAGAGTTCGATCACGTGGTCCGCGGGAGAGACGTGGGCGACATCTTCCGATCGATCGAATCCTGGTTGCGGGATCAAAAGGGTTCGGTCAAAGAGTCCACGCCGCCGATCCGAATCATTGCATCGCACGGACGCGCATTGCAGCCGCTCGGGTGGAGGAAGGATGCGCGCAAGACCATCGACTTCGAATTGTCTGCATCAGGCACCGACGTCGCGGTGCGCGTCCGGGTCATCCCGGCGGCCCTCAACGCGTCGGATGTTCGGATGCGGTCCGATGAGGCACGCGCGAACTGGGGGGAGCTCCTCGCTGAGCTCTGGGTCCGCCTCGGCGACACCGCGGCGATGGCCGAGGCGGTTCGGAATCCAACAATCGACTGGAATGCATCCTTGCGGCAGGCAAAGGGCTCGGTCCTGGGAGGTGCGATCCTCCTCATCCTCGGGATTGCGGCAATCGCCGGCTTCGCCTATCCATCACCTCTCATGTGGATTGGGACGGGGATCACCGTGACGGGCGTCCTGTCCCTGATGTACGGTGCGATGGCGTTCCGGTCGGCCCGGCGGCATCTCGCGATGATGACGAAGTAGCCTTCTCCTTCGGCGGACGACGGCTTCGCGGTCAGGCGGCTTTCTTCCGGGCTTTCGATTTGCGCGGTTTCGGGTCCACGTGGTAGATATCGAGCCAGATTCCCTCGACCGACGGCACGAACGCGACGTGCCAGTTGCCTTCATGGAAGGGACCGAGGGCGGTCTTGTACCCCGCCTCGGCGAGTCGCCGAAGGGCTCCATCGAAATCGTCCGTCGCGAATCCGAGGTGATCGAGCTCGTCGCCCTCGCGGAATGGGCCCGCGAGCGGACTGTCCGAAGCATACCAGTTCAGCTCGAGCTTGTGCTTCCCGTTGGCGCTGCGCAAGTTCGCGTACTCTCCCTTGTTCCAGTCCGCCTGGATGCGCCCTTCGAGCTCCATCCCCAGGACCTTCGTGAAGAATTCGACCGCCGCATCGAGGTTTCGGACCCGCAGTCCGGTGTATTCGAAGTCGAAGCGCATGCGCCGCCGATTTGGCCATCGCGGGATAAGGATTGGGCCGCCCTATGGGTCGACCCAGTGCGCGCGGCGCGATGCGACGACGCCCATCAGGGCCGCAAAGCCAAGGAGGTACGCCCATCCGATCCAGACCTGCCAGTCCGGGATTGAGATGAGTCCGAAGTAGTACTTTGCGAGCTGCGCGGCGTGGGTCGTCGGGATGAGCATGGCGAAGGCCTGCGCGATCGGGTACGCCTGCAAGCGGTCGAGAGGATAGTAGACCGGCGGGAGGAAACCCAAGGCGATGCTGAGCACCTGGGGAATCGAGTTCGCTCGGCGCGCGTTCTTCGTGGTCGCGCCGATCGCGAAGCCGACGAAGACGAGCCCGATCCATAGGATGGCGGAGGTCGCGATGACTAGGACGATTCCTGCGGCGTTGCCACGTCCCGACAAGATCAGGAAGATGAGCGAGACGACCACGGAGGGCAGGGCGACCACGAGTCCGCTCACGGAGAGCCCGAGCGCGTACGACGCTGGCGAGACCTTCGAGGCGACGAACATGTCCTGGAAGCGGAACCACTGTTTGTTGAAGTACACGCTCTGCGACGCGAAGAGTCCGGTGAAGGAGAACGTGAGGACGATTGCCCCGATGAGCGATTGCACCGCGGCCGCCTGGTCCGCGAATACGAAGATGAAGATCACGGGCAGGAACGAGAACAGGCTGATGACGACGAGGAGCATCGGATCCCGTAGGAGCGGCAGGGCGTCGAACAGCCCGATGTACAGCGCCTCACGTATCTTCGCTCTCAATCGATCCCCCCACGATCTTGATGAAAGCCTCTTCGAGGCTCGCCGGCTTGAACGTCACCTTGCGCTTCTCGCGGAGCCCGCGCTCGACGATCGCCAGGATCTCTTCGTCCGATTGCGGGACGAGGACTTCCCGTTCGGCACCGTTTCCCGACGCAGGCTCCACGATCACGCGCATCCCAATGCCCGTATCTCCCTTCGCCTCGTCGACGGTCCCGAGGAACGCGGTGCGTCCCTTGTCCACGATCAACAGATGGTCCGCGAGCATCTCGGCCTCGTCCAGGTAGTGCGTCGTCAGGAGGATTGTGGTGCCGCGCTTCGTCATGTCGCGAAGCATCGCCCACACGTCCCGCCGGCCGAGGGGATCGAGCCCGATCGTCGGCTCGTCGAGGAAGAAGACCTCGGGGTCGGCGACCATCGCCATCGCGATGATCACGCGTTGCCGCAGGCCGCCCGAGAGCTCGGCGTTGAGCTTGGCGCGGTGCTCCCAGAGGCCAAGGTCGTCCATCACCTTCCGCGTCCGGTTTCGGGCGTCCTGGCGAGAGCGACCTCGGATGAGGCACATGTAGTAGATGTGGTCGTACGCGGAGAGGAGCATCTGAGGCCGCGCCTCCTGCGGCACGACGGCGATGTGCGGGCGGATCGACTTCGGGTCCGAGAGGACGTCGTGGCCCAGGACCGACGCGCGGCCGACGGTCGGCTTGAGCTGCGTCGCGAGGATCCGGAGTAGCGTCGTCTTGCCCGCGCCGTTGCGGCCGAGGAGGCAGAAGATCTCGCCCTTGTCGATCGTGAAGGAGACGTCCTCGAGGGCCTTCGTGCCCCCGGGATACGTCTTCCCCAGGCCGTCGACCGTGATGACCGCCATGACGCGCGCCGAACGAGAGGGTGCTACTTGAGGCTTCTGCGCGCGGCCGCGCGACAACTGCCGCCACGGCGGAGACAAGGCCCTCCCCTCGGGAGAATGGGCCTTCGCCGTTTCGATGCGCGGTAGGTGCACAACGTTTATTCTCTGGGCTCGATTCCCGCAATCCATGGAACGGACCACCTACGACATCGTGGTGGTCGGCGGTGGCGCCGCGGGCCTGCGGGCGGCGATCGCCGCGGCCGAAGAGAACCCCGAGATCTCGATTGCCCTCGTCTCGAAGGTCTACCCGATGCGGAGCCACACCGTCTCGGCGGAGGGCGGGACCGCCGCGGTGATGCGGGACTACGACTCCTTTGAGCTCCACGCGACGGACACGATCAAAGGCTCCGACTTCCTCGCGGACCAGGACGCTGTCGAGTTCTTCGTCGCGAAGTGTCCGGAGGAGATCATCCGGCTCGAGCATTGGGGCTGCCCGTGGTCCCGCGATCCCGACGGGCGCGTGAGCCAGCGGGCGTTCGGCGGGATGTCCGTCAAGCGGACCGTGTTCGCGGCGGACAAGGTCGGGTTCCACATCCTCCACACGCTCTTCCAGACGTCGATGAAGTTCCCGCAGATCGAGCGCTTCGACGAGTATTTCGTGACCTCGCTGATCCTCGACGGCGGCGCGTGCGTCGGCGTCACGGCGATCGACCTCCGGGGAGGCCGCATGGTCGCGATCGG
>DASPXQ010000049.1:0-11976 GCA_035637195.1 Thermoplasmata archaeon
GTTCGCGATCTCAACCCGCGGGCGCCCGACGATCTTCAAGCCGGAAGCGCCGGGCAAGGTCAAGGGCCGGGTGATCGACCATCTGGAGGAAACGTTCAGCAAGCTCGACCTCCTCCACGAAGTCCTGCGGTCGAAAGGCGAGCCGCAACTCGTCTACACCATTGTCACGAAGCCGCGCGTCCTGGAGAAGATCGGCGAACTCATCGACCAGTCGATGGAGACGGTCATCGTGTCGACGCCGACGTTCTCGGAGATCCGGGAGAATGTGGGCAAGAAGATCGAGCAGGCGATCGCCCGCGGCATCCGCTTCACAATCATCACGGAGCCGGGGCAGAAGATCCCCGAGGGAGCATCGTCCGTGCACCGGAAGGGACTCATCGCGACGGACGTGATCGTCGACGGGGCGTCCGCCCTCATCGCCTCGCCCGATCTGTCTGCGTGCGGCTACACGGACAACGCCTCGCTGTCGAAGCACCTGGAGAACTTCCTCGAGATCATCATGAACCTGAAGGAGTGATGCCTCACGTGGTCACCTCGGCGCGCTCCTTCGACGTCATCGTGATCGGGGCCGGACCGGCCGGGGGCTATCTCGCCGGGAAAGTCGCGAAGGCCGGATACCAGGTCGCCCTCGTCGAAGAGCACCGCGAGATCGGGGAGCCCATCCAGTGCGGCGGCCTCGTGACGCCGCGGGTCTTCGAGTACGTGGACTGCAAGGAGACCATCATCGGGGCGGTCCACGGGGCGGAGCTGTACTCGCCCTCAGGCCGCAAGCTCGTCATCGACGGGCGCGATACGGAGGCCGTCGTCGTGCAACGGGCGATGTTCGATCGCGCGATCGCGACCGACGCGGTCCGGAAGGGGGCCCACACGTTCCTCGGAGCCCAGGCGCAAGCCGCGAGGCGCGACGATGGCGGCGTCGAGGTCGTGATCGACCAGGACGGGGAGCCCAGGAAACTCCGTTGCAAGATCCTCGTCGGCGCCGACGGCGTTCGCTCGAATGTGGCGAAGTGGTTCAACATCCTGAGGCCGAAGAAGATCATCCCGGGGTTCGAGGTGGAGATGACGGGCGTGCGCGGCGACCCCGGCTTCGTGAAGCTCTTCATCGGGAACGAGATCGCCCCCGGATTCTTCGGTTGGATCATCCCGAGCGGGGACACGGCCCGCGTCGGTTTGTGCGTCGGCCAGGGCAATGCGTTCGCATACCTGGAGAGGATGCTCGCTCGACCCGAAGTACGTCAATACACGAAGGGAGCCCAGCCGATCCTCTACATCGCGGGCGGGATTCCGCTGGGATTCCCGCGCCGCACCTACGCGGACAATGTCCTAGTGGTGGGCGATGCCGCATGTCAGGCGAAGGCGGTGTCCGGCGGGGGCATCTTCACCGCGCTGACCTGCTCTGACCATGCCGCGACGACGGCGATCCAGGCCCTCGAAGCGAACGACTACTCCGCGCGGATGCTCCACCGCTATCATCGGGCGTGGACGAAATCAATCGGCAAGGAACTCCGGAAGGACTTCGCGATCCACGAAAGCTTCGCGAGGCTCACCGATGAGCAATTCGAGGAGCTGTTCGAGATCTTCGTCAACCCTCGGATGCGCGAGCTAATTGAGCGGAAGGGCGACATCGACTTCCCGTCGAAGGTGGGCTGGGCACTCATCAAGGAAGACCCGCGGCTCCTGAAATACGTCGGCAAGGCGTTGAGGGCCATGATTGCAAGGAATGTTGGGATGTAAGGCGTCGAAAAAGGGCGCGAAGGTGATAGTCGGTAGACGCTCGTCAGTGTCCAAGTGGCCGACTTTTCGGAGGTTAGCCTGGCGTCACTTCCGGTGAGAATCGTATCCTTGAGTCGCTCCAACCGAAAAAGAGCAACGCAGAAAGACGAGAGCGCTCGAGGCGATGCGCCAACCGTGGATGCGTCGATTGGAAAGATGTTTCTCTACGACTACAAATTAGACCGGACAGCGTGAAGTCGAAGAGGAGAACTGACTCGCTTTCTGAGATTTCGGCGTCAATCAGTTCTAAGTTTAGGAGTTCTTTCAAGAAGTTCGCCGCCCTCTTCCTGAGAATGTTCTTTGCGCGCGAACCCAGACACTAACATCGTATCGCACCGGCGGAAATCTCGGAAGCATCGAAATTTGTAACGCGAAGAATCAACAGAAAGGCGAAGGGGAAGGTACTCACGGTCGTCCTTTGAGCATCATTGGAATACGCTAGCCTTAAGGCCTGGCATTTCAGTGATTTCCGTGTGTTCGGTTGGCTGCTTACAACGAGGAGTAAGGGACTCTTCGCGGTGGCCATAGCCGTTGCGTACGTGTTGGCTAGCGCTGCGGCTGCCCAATTCTTGTTTCCGGGAGAGGCGGGGTGGATGACCATTCTGCTCTCTTTGGGTGGAGTTCTCACACTGACCATCCTTGTCGCCCTGGCATCCCGGAGACGAAGCTAGGCTTGCCAGATTGAATCACGTTGGTCTGCCGAACCACGAGCGGACGCCAGAAAGAGATAATTCGAACAAATGCACGTACTTCTTAATATATCGCAAATCCAATTACCTCCTGGCAGGTGCTGCTTGGCAAAAGTCCGCAACGACCGGTACTGGGAGCGGTTGTGCACTCCTTGCAGCATTGAGATTTTGTCAGTTCTCGCCGAAGTGGACAGGGCGACAAAGACCGATCTATGTCGAAGGATAGATCGCAGCCGACAGACGGTGCACAAGACCGTGAAGCTCCTGACTGACGCTGGCTTCGTGTCAGTGGATTGCGAGAATCAATTTCCAGGGAGAAAATTCCACAGTTTGTCTGAGAGCGGACGGGTCTTGGCCTCCGCCAGACTTTCCACACTTCCTCAGTTGCAACCTCACGACGCGAGCGGCCGCCCATCGATCTTCGGGCATTGAACCCTAGAACGAGGTGCTCGATGTCATCAATCGCAATTCGGGTCTCGAGGCTGGGGAAACGGTTCGGGAGAGGGCGGCACCAGGTAGTCGCCCTTAATCATGTGAGCTTCGATGTCGAGCGCGCCGACATCTTCGGATTCCTGGGTCCGAATGGGGCGGGCAAGACAACCACAATTCGAATCCTCGCAGGTGTTTTCGCACCGACCGAGGGGACGGCAGAAATCGATGGAAAGGATGTGTCGGTCAATCCTCTCGCGGTTCACTCCATCGTTGGATACATGCCTGAAAGCGCTAGCTGCTACCCGTTACTCACCGGGCTTGAGAACCTTGTTTATGCCGGCCGGCTTCAGAACATGAACCGCCGTGAATCGCTCATCAGAGCGAGAACTCTGCTCGGAGAATTTGGCCTGTCGGAGGCAGCCGAAAGACGGGCCAAGACTTACTCCCAGGGAATGCGAAAGCGACTAGCGCTGGCCCGGGCCCTCCTTCACAACCCCCCGATTCTGCTGCTAGATGAGCCTGCCGGCGGACTCGATCCCAAAGGAATTCGCTTCTTTCGAGAGGTTGTTCTCCGTCTTCAGCGCGAAGGAAGGACGATTTTCCTGTCCTCTCACCTTCTGGCCGAGGTGGAGCGCATGTGCCAAACGGTCGGGTTCATTAGTCGTGGCCGAATCGTGAAGGTGGGAGGAATCGATGCGATCCGAGAACAACTGGGTTTGCACGGACCTCGACTTATCGAGGTCGAATGCGATGCTCCCGGTTCCAGTCTCGATTCGATTCGAGCCCTCGATGGGGTAAAGAGCGCATCTTCCGGCTCGTCAGGAATCCTTGTGGAAGTAGGTCGAGAGACTGATCTGGTGGATCAGATTACACGGATCCTAGTGTCGGAAGGCGCGCGGATTCGGGCGATCCGCACGAAAGAAGCGAGCCTCGAGGATGCCTACGTCTCCCTGCTAGAGGACGAATCCAGATGATGGACTTGCCATTCGCTGGCGCTTGGCGGATAGGCACGATGGAGATCCTCGCACATTTCCGAAGTCTCAGGCTCTTGGTCCTTTTGGCTCTTTTGGCTATCCTTGTCTTGGGGGCGTCTTACGGACTGTCACGCCCTCTGTCGATACCCTCTCCAGAGCAACTCGAAGTTTACGCCCATCCAGCCTCAGTGAACCAGAGCGGGGTTCGGATGTACGTCGCAATTGGATTCCTGGCCGACCTCTACGGGAATCCGCAACCCGGAAGAACCGTGTCATTGTTCGCTGTGAACCAGACCTCGAATGGTAGTTTCATGCAGCGATTCGTATCTGATGCAGTTACGAACGCTTCCGGATTTGTGGCGTTCGACCTGGGAAGCATTCGGCCTGAGGAAAACGATAGCTACCGCTTCCAGACCGCCGTTCAGGTCGGGAGCAGCGAGATCTCTTTTGCTTCCAACCTGGAGTCACAATCATTTACCGTCGCCCTCGGTCCGCTCGGCTATGCCAATCCGCAGGGTCTTGAGAACGTCTTCTCGGCTCACATCATGGGCGTCAATGGCGAGCCTGCCATTGATGCACAAGTTTTCCTGAACGAGACATTTCTCGGACGGCCAAATGCACAAGGGCTCGTCCGGATCGTAGTGCCTGAAGGAGAACACCTCGTTCGGATCGCTCGTGAAACCCAAGAAGAGACATTCCGCGTGGTGGGTGTTGCTCCGTCCGTGCCCGCCTACGCACAGGGTCCTGACGCCGTACTCGGCACGATTGCTTTTGCGTTCATGCCCCTGCTTCTGCCCGTCATCGCAATTGCCATTTCCTTTGACGCGATTGCTGGGGAACGGTCTCAAGGATCCCTCGAGTTGTTGTTTTGCTCTCGAGTGTCTCGCGCTGGTATCGTGCTCGGCAAGTTTTGGGGCAATTTTCTCCCGGTTGCCCTGCCGGTGGTCATCGTCATTCTAGGAGGGAGCGCGGTCATTACACTGGTATCGGGTCGATCGCCCGATCCTCGATTCGCGGCGTTCTTCGTTCTCGGAACGTTGTTCTTGATTTCGGTATACACTCTGATGATCATGGTCTTCTCCACCCTCGCGCGGAGTCTTGGGTCTGCGATCGTCCTCGCGATATCTTTCTGGCTTGTGTCGAGTACAGTGTTCAACTTCCTCCTATTCCTCGCGCTCGTGGCATCTGGTCAGAACCCTGCAAGTCGCGGATTCTACGAGATTCTCAGCCTGGTCCTGCTTATGAACCCGAATGCGTTATACCAAATGACTGTTGGCGCTGGATTGCCAACGGGAACGAGCGCGGGCCTAGGGCTCGTTCCTTCCGGGTTCCTGCCTGTGGAGTGGACCTTGTTGGCGATCGGTTCATGGTTGCTGATCTTGTTCTGTGCCGACGTCTGGTTGTTTTCGCGGAGATCTGATCTGTGAACTAGGACCGTGCCCGAAGAGAATCGGAGCTTCGCTACGTTCGAATTCAAAGCTGAGTTCGTCGTCCTCCGGGAGCGTCTAGTGTGCGCGTCGTCAACACGCTCGTATGTCAACCACGAGTAAGTCAAATCCAAAACTCGTCATCGCCATTCATGATCCCAGGGTAAGGATGATGAAAACCATCATTCGAGCTAGATGGTCACGGGTTGCAATCTCCACCGGAAGCATAGCTGTGTTTCTGTTCTTCACAGTTTCGACTGTTGCGGCAACGTCATTCCCGTTCTGGGATTACGGTCCGTATGGCGCGAACTCGAGCGGACTTGACTGTGACGGTCAGACCACATGGGATTCATACGGCTATTTCCGAGTCCGTCAATGTTCGTATTTCCAGGATTCCAGGAGTCGTTGGATAGAGTGGGGAGATCAGGTTGTTTACACGGGGACGAATGGTGCAGGAATTTTCAGCGTCAGCATTCCCACTCACCTGCGTATGGGCGCCACCCCATGTGCCTGGGGGATCTGTAATGCAGAAGTTCGGCTCACTGTGACTCTCAAAGTCCAGAACTGGAACACCGGGACGATATACCAATCGGACATCTTCGCCGATGCCTGCGGTTACGCTTGCTGGAAGGAATACGATGTCACCATCTATGGACAGCTCTCGTTCTACAAGTACAACAACAACATCTACAACTATTATGTGACCGTTACAGCCTCGTCGTGGGCCTGGGGTGGAGCATCGGCAGATGGTACGTTCAATGGCGACATCACGTACATGCTCCTCGAATAACCAGCATCCCATGGCCTCCTTTGTGCGGCGAGGAAGACGAACGATATGTTCCCGCGAATATCGTCGGCGAGTCTGGTCTGGCATGGCCAGCACTAACGAGACACCTCCACGAGCTCGGACGATTGGCCTACTGATTGTCAGCGAGACCTGAGCAGCTCAGGGCGTGTACCATTTCCCTTCCTGGGGCAGGAGGACCTCGCGTCCTTCGAGGGCATCCGCCAAGATCTGGCGGTTTTCCCCGTGCATCAGCACGACGCGTTGCGGATCGCAGCCCTCGATGAACCGGACGAGGTCGTCGTGGCCCGCGTGCGCGCTGAAGTCGAACTTCTGCCACTCGCACTTGATGTCGACCGTGACCCCATAGAGGTCAATCACGCCCTCGTCGACGAGGCGCCGCCCGTTCGTTCCTTCGACCTGATACCCCGTCAGGAGGACGGCGCTCCGCGGATCCTCGCGAATCTCTTCGAGGTACCGCAAGACCGGTCCGCCGTCGAGCATGCCGCTCGTCGTCACGATCACTTCGCCCCGCAACGCGAGTTGCGCGTCCCGCGGCCCTCGCACGACGCGCACGCGGTTCATCGCCTTCCGGAGCGCCTTGACGGACCGGACGTACTCCGGGTTCTCGACGTAAATCGAGTTGACTTTTTTGCCCATCCCGTCGAGCCAAACTTCGTGGTGCGCCTTCGAGAGCGTCAGCAAGATATCCTGCGTCCGGCCGACGGCGAACGAGGGCACGAGCGCGAGGCCGCCGCGGTTCACGACCTGTTCGATCTTCCTCAGGAACGCGTGCTCCGACTTGAGCCGCTCCGGGTGCTGCCGCCCGGCGTACGTCGACTCGATGAACAGCGTGTCGCACTTCACGGGCCGGGCGCCCCACACCAGGTCCGTCGTCAGCGTGTGGAGGTCCCCGGTGAAGAGCGTGGTCTCGGTGCCGTTCACCTCGAACATCGTTGCGCCGGGGATGTGGCCCGCAGGATGCGCCGTGATCTCGAGGTCGCCAATGTCCACGTTGTCTCCGAAGTCGACCGTCTTGAAACGCCGCCGGGCGGTCCGCAAATCGCCGTCGTCGAACGGCGCGTCGAAGCCCTCTGCGTCCGCGATCTTGAGGCTGTCCTGCAGCAGGAGATCCGCGACGTCCGCCGTGGGCGGCGTCAGCACGACGTCGAGGTCCTGGCGGCGCGTGACCCATGGGATCATCCCCGTGTGGTCGAGGTGCGCGTGGCTGACGAACATCCCGTCGACGGGAGGCGCCGGGATCGGATACTGCGGAGGATCTCGCGGGAGCAAGCCGTAGTCGAACAGGAGGGAAATCGGTCCTTTCTTGAGGACCATCCCGAGGCGGCCCACCTCGGACGCCCCGCCGAGGAATTGAAAGTCCATCGGTTCCCGATTCGATACTTCGGGCCGCTATAAGATACTGGCGCTGCCCCGCACGAAGAGCGGCTGGCAGCGGATCGCACGCGCCATCCGCCGGCGACCGAGGAGGACCATCGACAGCTCGAGGAGGCGGTCGCTCCCGAAGAAGCGGTCCGCGAGGTGCTTGATCCGCACGCCTTGGGCGAGCGGCCCTCCGACGGCGGACCGCCAGCGCGCCTCGTATGCGTCGAGGGGCGTGCCGTCCAGGAGATGATCGGCCGCCGTGTTGCCTGCGAGCCGCCCCGCGATCATCGCCACGTTGTTCCCCCCGCCGTTCGTCGCCATGACCATGCCGGCCGCATCGCCGACGAGCATCGCATTGCCAGCCACCGTCCGCGGCGGCGGCCCCTGGACCGGCACGAAGCCGCCCGTCGCCTTGCCCGGCTCCAGCTCGTGATCGGCGGTGAACTTGTCGAAGAGCGCACGGAGGTTGCCGCGGAAATGCTCCCACGTACCCAGGCCGACGTTCGCGCAGCCGGCTTTCGGGATGATCCAGGCATATCCGCCGGGAGCGAGGTTCCCGAAGAACATGTCCGTCGCGGTGCCGAAGTTGCCCTCGGCGGTCGCGCTCATCGCGGGCGCCGAGACGGGCCACTCGAGGCCGACGGACTTCGCCACGGTCGACCGCGGACCGTCCGAGCCGATGATGACGCTCGCGTGCAGGACGCCGTGGTTCGTCTCCACGTCTTCCCCGTGGACCCGGAGGACGGTCGTCTCCGTCGCGACCTCGGCGCCCTCCGTCTCGGCCTGCGCGGCGATCCCCTGGTCCATCTTGTCCCGGCGCACGGTGAAGCCGCGGAACGGGATGTCGTAGCGACGTCCTGCGGGAGACCAGATGCGGATCACGGGGGTGTCGACCTCGCGCACGCGGTAAGGGACCTCCATGAGGTCCTCCAAGTCCGAGACGGTCGGGAAGATCGCCCGGACCTCGTCGTTCTGGGCGACGTATTCGCCGCACTGCACCGGCACCCCGATCTCCTTGCGCTTGTCGACCAGGACCACCTTCAGGCCCCGTCGGGCGGCGTACCGCGCGGCCGTGCCACCGGCGGGGCCGGCGCCGACGACGATCACGTCGTATCGGGTCGGCATCGCGGCGCCCCCTCAGGCGTCGCGCGACAGCACGTAGTCCACGAGGCGATCCATGTTCGCCTTCGCTTCGCTGTCCGGGATTGGGTCGAGGGCTTTCCTCGCGAGCTGGGCGTACGTCAGCGCCTCGGCGCGGGCCTTCTCGACCGCGCCGGAGTCGCGCAGCAGCGCGAGGCCCTTCCGGACCTCGGCCTCCTGCTTGTGCCGCTTACGGATCAGCCGGGAGAGCGCCGGCACGTCGATCCGGCTGCCGTCGTTCAGCGCGTGGATCGCGACGAGGGTCACATTCCCTTCCCGGAGGTCCGTCCCCGGGCGCTTTCCGAGCACCACGGCGTCTCCGACCACGTCCAGGATATCGTCCACGATCTGGAAGGCAATCCCGAGGTTCAGGCCGTAGTCGCCGACCGCGTCGACGTCCTCCAGGCGCGCCCCTGCGATGAGGCCCGCGATCTTCGCGCCGGCCATCATCGGCAGTGCGGTCTTGCGGAGGATGATATCGAGGCACTCGTCCCGGGTCAGGTCCGTGTCGTACGCGTGGCGTTGTTGCCGGATCTCGCCCTCGGCGAGCGCAGCGCACGCCTGCGCGGTCAACTCGACGATGTCCGCGTCGAACTTCCCGCCGATGCCGAACGCCTTGGCGAAGAGGAAGTCGCCCGTCACCAGGGCGTTCTGCAGGCCGAACTTCCGGTACGCCGCCGGCCGGCCGCGGCGCATCTCCCCACCGTCGTTGATGTCGTCGTGGATGAGCGTCGCGCTGTGGATCATCTCCAGGGCCGCGGCGAGGTCGATCGCCTGGGAGGTATCCTGGCCGCCGAGCGCTTGGAACGCAAGGAGCGTGACCGTCGGCCGGATCCTCTTGCCGCCCGCCTCGATCACGTACGAGGCGATGTCATGCAGCAGCGGCTCCTCGGAAACGATGCTCTCGCGGATCCGCGCCTCGACCAAGGCCAGTTCCTTGGCCACGCCAAAATCGTGCGAACCCGTCATCGGGGCCGTCTCAATTCGTGCTATCGAATCGGCTTATATAACCGTTTCCTGGGTACAAGGTGATTCTCCGGAGCCCGGCGAACGGATGGAGGGCCCGGTCGACCGGCCGACCGAACGCGGCGTGCGGGTCGGTCGTCAGGTACCGCGGATGCCCTCGTCCGCCACCGACACGACGGCCCGCACCGGGACGTTGCCGTTGCCCGCGACGCGCTTGATCGTCGGCGCGATGGCCTCGAGGAACGTGTGGATCATGTCATCCCGGTTGCCGATCCAGTCGGCCATCATCACGACGGGCATCATGATCGTCATGAATGGGTAGACGAGGTTCTCGTCGTGCACGTCCGTCGTCGCGAGGCGGATCCCCTTCGACGTGAGGTCGGCGATGCGTCGGAGGTGCGCGTCGTAGTCCTCGATCGTCAGATGCGGGTTGTAGTTCTTCAGGGACGTCAGGTCGCGGAGTTCCTTCTCCCGCATCGCGATGAGCGAGAGGTTCGCGATCCCGTTCCGGAGGTCTTGGTGGATGCTCGACACGTGGTCCATCAGGATCACGGCGGCGTCGTAGTAGTACCAGCCCGAGAGGAAGTTCTTCATCTTCCGCAGGTCGTACACCTGGTCCGTGAAGGCCATGTCGATCAGGTTGTGGCCGCTCGCGACGCTCACGTGCCCGCCGAGCTTCTCCCACCAGTTCATCGCGTCGTCCGGGGCGTAGAAGCTCTCCGAGATCTTCTCCATCCGGCCGACCGAGAAGTTCGGCTCTTTCTGGAACATCGTGAGCGCCTGGCTGAGGGCCACCCGCTCGTTCATGACTTCCATCTGATAGAAGTAATCGGCCCCGTGGGGGGAGTGGTTCCAGAGGATGTTGAACCCCCGGGTGATGTTGTTGATCAAGTCGAACAGAGGGATCTGGTCCTGGCGCAGCATCGTGACCAATCGCTTCATGAACGACGTCGAATCGAAGTCCGGGTCGAACATCGAGCTGAGGACCATGTGGTGCAGGTCTTTCGCCTCAAGGTACGAGTACGCGCCCTTGTCGATCAGGTCGTCCAGGATGCCGATCACGCATTCCCGGTAGACCTTCGCGGTAATCGTCTTCGAGACGTTCTCCCGCGGCATGTGAGGGCTGTACTGCTCCGTCATCATCGTCGCGCCCGCCGCGAAGCGGAGGGTCTGCAGGTAGTTCCACACCTCGCCCTGGTCTTCCCAGAATGCACCCGGCGGGATGTTCGGCGGGCGGAGGGGGACGCCGCCCGATGTCGCGTTCTCCCGGAGCTCCTTCAAGGTGGCGTGGACGTTCGTGATATGGTCCCGTAGGTAGCTCTTGTCGAAGCCGAAGTCGTGGAACTCGAAGAGGCCCTCGGCGTACCCGCCGAGGCGCAGGACCGTGCGGGACAATAGGTCCAAGTCTTCCCGGTTGATCCCGAGCGGAGCGACTGGTTGGAGCGTCACCGAACTCAGAAGAGTTGTTCGCGACAGGTGATATGAACCACCCCCTGTTGGTTCTCCACTACGATTCTTAATGTTGAGAACACCGGGCGCGTGGAATCGGGTCGGATAACAGCCTGGGACCGCTTAAATAGGCTGCCGGACGCCTTGTGGTGCAGTATGGGAACGGGTGACCAACCCTGGCCGGCAGCGCAAGCATCGTCTCGTACCTGAGCGCCGCGAGCGCGCTATTCCTGTCCGTCCTGATCATCGTCGCGATCGTACGGCAGAAGACGCACCGGGTGTTCCAGAAGCACGTCCTGTTGTTCGCAATCTCTCTGCTGGTATGCGCCATCGTCTCGAACGTCCTGATCACCATCTACGTTACGGAACCGGGACAGCAGTCCCAGGCCGGCATCGTCCTGTCGAAGCGGGTCCAGGCGACGTTCGATTACCTGTTCGCGATCACAATTGGCGCGTTCATCGTCGTCGCGACCACGCCGACGATCGGCTCGCGGAAGGACTTCGCGCACTACATGACGGACGAGTTCCCCAACTCGTACGTGTTCTACGTGTTCATCATGGTCATCACGATCGTCACGATCCTCGTCTCTCCCGTCACGGTCATCTCGACGAATCCGATCGTGATCTCGTTCGAGCCGTATTTCCTGTTCATCAACGGTTTCGCGGTTGCGACCCTGATCCTCTACGGTCCGTACCGGTTCGTCACCTACCTCCGGAAGACGAAACCCGGGCAGGAAGTCCGACGGGACACCTTCCTGATCATCTTCGGGATCTCCGGCTTCGCGGTCGGAGAACTTCTGTTCGAGATCCTCCTACCGAACAACGGGATCGATCTGCGGGCTCCCGGCTTCATCGTCGAGATGGCGCTCGTCGGGTTGATCGCCTTCGGGGTCCGCGAGAAGTCGTTCCTGCAGGAGTTGATCGTGCCGGAGGCGGAGGCGAACCTGCTCACGAAG